>CAIMNT010000113.1 GCA_903842855.1 uncultured Actinomycetes bacterium | reverse complement strand
TACATGATGGAACGCCGCCGCGAACTTGGTGGATCCGTGCCAACTCGACGCAAGATTTCTCGACCACTCCCTCAACCTGCTGACTCAACCTACGAATCCGTAAAGCGCCAAGGCCGAGACAATGCCTGGCCCTAGGGCCGATTCCAGGAGAGGCAAGATCTGCCTTCTCACCCGAACCCTGGCATATTGCAGATCTGAATTATGAGGATCCTCCCATGGAACGATCCCGTTCTCACGGCAGGCGTTTTCTGTGACCTCCCGATCAACATCTAATAGTGGGCGGACAAATTTTCCATTGACTTGTGCGATCCCAGATAGGGAGCGGGTTCCAGATCCCCGAGCTAAACCCAATAGCACCGACTCAGCCTGATCATTCTTAGTATGAGCTAAGAAGAAATAATCCGGCTGATATTTAGCGATCGCCGCCTCAAATGCTTGGAATCGAGCTCGCCTAGCCGAACTCTCCATCCCATCGCTAATAACGACATCCACCTGCACTACTTCGACATCATCAAAACCTAACTCCAACAACTTTTCTCTGGCGCTCGCCGCGACCTGAGAAGATCCATCTTGTAATTGGTGATCAATGATGATTGCTACCGCTTCGATACCGACGCTCTTACTCTCTAAGAGAGTTGCGACCGCTAGTGCCATCGAGTCAGCGCCACCTGAGACTCCGATCAAAATTCGAAAGTCAGATTTGAGAATCCAAGGGCGAACCGCTTGTCGAATAACCATGGTCGCCTTCATGGCACCAAGCCTAATTGCTAGACCCGACCACCTGAAGGCATCAGTCCATTAACGCTATACATGCTGGAGTAGAGAAGTCCGGTTCGAGTTGAGTTGGCCTCCCACATCATGCCGTTGCCCGCATAAATTGTGATGTGATGAATGTTCTGAACTGATCCATCATAGGAATAAAAGAGCAGGTCTCCTGGGATCAGATCGGTCAGCGGTACGCGCTGAGTATCGACGAAATATAGAGCTGCGTTGAGTCTGGACCAATTTGGATAACCTAATCCAGCAGCGTGATAAGCGGCGTAGACCAAGCCAGAGCAGTCGAAACTGTTAGGTCCTTGCGCTCCCCAGACATATGGCTTTCGAGCCAAAACTTGCGCCTTGGCATAAGCGAGGGCTTTGGCGCGAATCGCATCCGAGCCTCGAGTTGTTGTGCGACCTTTAAAGCCGCGATCTGGCCAGATCTTCGACTGTCCCTTGGTGTGAGCCGCGGTATTCGCGCTCGACTGCTCTAACTGCCACAGAGCTAACTGCTGTTGCAATGTAATTCTGACATTACGAGCCTTTACAAGTTCTGACATCAATTGAGCTTGCACTGCACGCAACTTGGCGACTTCGTCTGCTTGGGCAGATTGCGCAGCCGCTGCCGCAGCCTTAGCTGCAGCCACCTTCGCCGTCGCAGATGCTTGAGCAACTTTTGCAGCCGTAGCTGCCGCTTGGGCCGCCTGAGCAATAACCAACGCACTCTTATATCGCGATAGGGCAACAGAGTCGGTTGCACCAACCTGATTCAGAATACTTAACCGGTCAACTAAATCTTGCGGGCCATTTGAATCTAGAACGCTATTCAGGGTCGTAAATCCTCCGCCCATGATGTAAGCATTAGCGGCCATTCGACCAATAGTTTTATTTGCCTCAGCGACAGCAACCTCTGTTAGTGCGGCATGCGCGGTTGCCAAATTTGACTGATGGGTTGCAACAACAAGAGCTGCCTGGGCACTCTGCAATTGAACCTGCTTCTGCTGAGTGATCGTAGTAAGTTGCTGCAAAATATTCTGCGCTGAAGTTAGTTGACTGGTTGCGGCGGCGGCTGCTGCGGCTTTTGCATTCTCGGCAGCTTGTGCAGCTGCGATCTGCGCCTTCGTTGGCGCGGTAACCTTTGGTTTTGGTTTTGCGCTAGGAGTTGCTGCAATAGATATGGTGGGAATTGACATAAAGACGGCAGCGCAGAGCGCAACGTAACGAAGATGCCGCTTAGAAGTCATGGAGCCAACCATTCGTGGGGAAGTAACAATTAAGGATAAGCGATATTCTCACGTGATCGAGTTAATGACTCGGTGAGAATTTGCTGTGTCCTTTAGTTGGCGACATCCCTGCGTTTGAAGAGCACAGAAACTATGGAAAATCCCACGAGCAAATAGATTGCAGATATCGCAAGAGACCAGTGATAACTCACCGTATCTGAGCCGCCTTGCGCAATATTGTCGAAGTTCTGACCCGGCAACCATTTTTGTGTACTTGAGATGACTCCACCGAGGATGGTCTCCAAGATGAGGGACCAAATAACTCCAGTGGCGATTGCGCTGATTGGTGATCTGAACAGCAGACCCAAGATCATTCCAAATGTTCCAAATGCAATTGTGGTGAGGAGAACATTGGCAAATGTCTTTCCAAGCAATGTAAGCGCATTGGTTGTAAACCAAGCCGTCGTGGTCACCTTGGCATGCGGTGCAAGTCCGTAGGAAACTCCAATTGCAACTACTGCATCTAAGAAGACTAGAGCTATTGCAAAGATAATCATGGAGAGATATTTCCCAAAGAGAATCTTCATGCGAGATGGTTGGCGCACCAAGAGATTTCGAAGGGTACCTAGCGTGTACTCCTGCGCGGTCTGCGAGGCGAAGACGCAGAGCGCCGTAATTCCTAGGAAGAAAGAGACGATTTTAAATCCGTAAATCAATCCCGTTGCCTGGCTTAAAACCTCTGGAGAAATTACCTTGCCCCGCTGGCCATTTCCCTGACCGGAATTTGCGCGTAAGAAAACAATAGAAGTAAAGAGCGCCGTAAGAGCCGCGACCACCAGAATCGTGGAAATTAGAAGTGTAGGGCGACGAAGTTTGCGCAGTTCAGCGCGAGTTACATTTAACATCACTTACTCCCCCGTCATCTCAAAGAAGGTTTCTTCCAACGTTGGCTGAGTGGCCGTTAATGATGAGAGCGTGATTCCAGCATTAAAAGCTAAGCGATTAAATGTTGCGCCCCATGTCGCATCCGCAACGATATGGACCGAGCCGCTATCGACCGAAGCCTCTTTACCGTGGCGAGTTGCGATCTCCACCAATTTATTGAGGTCGACGGTGAATTCTGGTTCAACGACAAGTGTTGCGATTTGAGCTGCCAAAAGATCTTGAGTTCGACCTGCAAATAGAACTTTGCCCTCACGTAACATCACGAGAGATTCAGAGATCATCTCCAACTCGGAGAGCAGATGTGAAGAGACAAAGACGCTCGTTCCATCACTCGCTAAATCTTTAATGAGATTTCTAACCTCTTGAATTCCAGAAGGATCCAATCCATTTGTGGGTTCATCAAGGACCAACAACTTCGGATTAGGAAGCAGCGCAGCTGCAATTCCAAGACGTTGCTTCATTCCAAGGGAATAGGTTTTGTATTTTGAACCACCACGATCTGCCAGACCAACTTTTTCTAGGAGTTCGCTCACTCGGCTCTGCGGAAATCCACCGAGAGAAGCGAGTACCTTAAGATTTTCTGCTCCGCTCAAGGCGGGATAGAACGCTGGTCCTTCAATCATTGCTCCAACTTGCGGAAGGTAACGCTCCGGATGAGAGATGCTCTGGCCTAGAACCGTGCCGGTTCCACCTGTTGGCGCGATCAATCCAAGGAGCATCCGAATAGTTGTGGTCTTTCCTGAGCCATTAGGACCTACAAAGCCACAGACCGTACCAAGTGGAACTTCAAAGGTTGCGTGTGAGAGAGCGCTGCGCTCTCCATAAACTTTTGTGAGATCGCTTACCGAAATTGCAGTTGTCATGTGATAACCATACGACTAAGACCTGAGAAAAGAATGAACAGCGAGTTAATGTGGATTGATTAGATAGTTCGCTTAAATTGCAGTGTGTTTAGCAAGCACGGTTGCGATAACAAGTACCAACGAATAGACGCTTAAGTAAGTGATTGACCAGTGGAAGAGCTTGAGCGCAGCTGCCTCTGAACCCAATCCAGAGATTTTGAAGAGCTGAGTTGCAAAGCCGATGCTAAGGAGCGCCGTAATTACATAACTCCACCAAGGTAGATGCGCACTTACGAGAACGAGTACCGAGGTAATCACCATACAGACGGAGTGGAACCACATCTGCTTTTGAACTGATTTTATGGACGCAACAACTGGAAGCATGGGAATACCAGCCGCTGCATAATCCTCTTTGTACTTAATTGCGAGAGCCCAGAAATGCGGTGGGGTCCAGAAGAAGATAAGGAAGAAGAAGAGCCAGGCTGTAAGTGAGAGCGAGTTTGTGATTGCAGCCCATCCAATGAGTACTGGCATGCAACCGGCGATGCCTCCCCAGACAATATTCTGTGAGGTACGGCGCTTGAGCCAGAGGGTATAGCCGACCACGTAAAACAAAATTGCTAAGAGGGTCAGAATTGTTGCGAGCACCGTTGTGAATATCAAGAAGATGAGGAGCGAGATGATTGTGATGACGAGCGAGAAGGCAACCGCTTGCTGTTCGTTAATCTCACCGCTTACGAGTGGTCGCTTACTTGTCCGCTTCATGAGGCGATCAGATTCGACTTCGATCACCATATTGAATGCATTTGAGGCGCCAGCTGCCAAAGTTCCACCAATTAGCGTTGCAATGGTTACACCAAGAGGCGGGAACTTATGAGCGTGGTTCTGGGCGTAGGTCGCCATAAAGAGAGCAGGCAGAGTGGTGACTAGTAAAAGTTCCACCACCCGCAATTTCATTAGTGCCACATAGGCGCCTACATGGCTCATATCTAGATTCTATCCTTCAAATCCCTAGTTCTGTCTCTTAGCGATTGACCCCAACATCTGATCGATAGTCACGCGCGCCGCTTGGCGAGCGCTCTCTAGGTTGTGAATGTGGTT
>CAIMNT010000112.1 GCA_903842855.1 uncultured Actinomycetes bacterium | reverse complement strand
GCAGATGCTCTCGGCGTGGAGCTAGAGGCCAAAGTACCGACACAGGATTTACGCGCGGCAGTTCTTGCGCTGCGAAGCAAGAAAGGGATGCTTTATGGCGAGAGAAATCAGAATTGGTCTGCAGGTTCTTTCTTTGTGAATCCGATTATCTCCGCGGAAGTTTCAGCAACACTTCCTGACGATGCCCCGCGCTGGCCGCAGAGCGATGGTTCAATCAAAACCTCAGCGGCGTGGCTCATGGAGCATGCTGGAGTAAGTAAAGGTGAAACATTAAGCGGTGCGAAAATTTCCGAGAAACATGTTCTTGCGCTGACTAATTCAGGTAGCGCGACAGCTGAAGATATTCTTGAGTTAGCAAGAAGCGCCAGGGCGCGAGTCCACGAGAAGTTTGGAATTACTCTCGTGCCAGAGGTGCGTTTTGTTGGCGCAGAACTTTAAATAGCCTCTGACAACAACTTTTTAACGCGAGCAATTCCCTCAACGATATCTGCATCGCTTAGGGCATATGAGAAGCGTAGATATCCCGAAGGCCCAAAAGCTTCACCCGGTACAGCAGCAACTTCTGCCTCACCCAAGATCAAAGTTGCGAGCTCTGCAGAAGTTTGTGGACGCTTTCCACGAATCTCTTTTCCTAGTACGCCCTTAACTGATGGATAGACATAGAAAGCACCAGTTGGAGTTGGGCAAACAACTCCGGGAATCTCATTGAGTAATCCGACGATTAATTTGCGGCGGCGATCAAATGCCACGCCCATCTCGTGTACAGCGGTGAGATCACCAGTTAGTGCGGCAATCGCGGCGCGCTGTGAGACATTTGAAACGTTGGAGGAGAGGTGTGACTGCAAATTGGTAGCTGCCTTGATGACATCTTTAGGTCCCACCATCCAACCAACGCGCCATCCGGTCATTGCATAAGTTTTAGCAACACCGTTCAAAATAATTGTGCGATCAGCCATCTCTGGAACAACAACCGGAATGCTCGGTGCGGTTGCGCCGTCATAGAGAAGGTGTTCGTAAATTTCATCAGCGATGATCCAAATGCCATGTTCTAATGCCCATTCAGCAATTGCCTTTACCTGTTCGTGTGAGTAAACCGAACCAGTTGGGTTAGATGGCGAGCAAAAGAGAAGTGCTTTAGTGTGTTCGGTGCGAGCTGCTTCGAGTTGTTCAACACTGACGAGGTAGTTCTGAGTCTCATCCGCGAATACTTCGACTGCCTTTCCGCCGGCCAACTTGATGCACTCGGGGTAGGTGGTCCAGTAAGGCGCTGGGAGAATTACCTCATCACCAGGGTTGATGATGGTTGCAAATGCTTGGTACACCGCTTGCTTGCCACCATTTGTTACAAGCACCTGATCAGGGGTGATTACATAATTGGAATCGCGAAGAGTTTTTGCGACGATCGCATCTCGCAACTCTGGAAGACCAGGAGTTGGGGTGTAGCGGTGGTTGGCTGGTTTAGCCGCCGCATCGATCGCTGCTTGGACGATGTAATCAGGAGTCGGGAAATCAGGTTCACCTGCACCAAAGCCAATAACTGGCTTACCAGCGGCCTTAAGGGCCTTAGCCTTCGCATCAACCGCGAGTGTGGCCGATTCGGCAATCGCTGCAATGCGGGTTGAGAT
>CAIMNT010000111.1 GCA_903842855.1 uncultured Actinomycetes bacterium | reverse complement strand
GGTTGCCGGTGCAGGCTCTGGAAAAACCCGAGTTCTGACCCGCCGCATCGCCTATCTATTAGGGGAGCGCGGTGTTGCTCCCTACGAAGTTCTCGCGATTACCTTTACAAATAAGGCCGCTGCTGAGATGAAGGAGCGGGTTGCAGATTTAGTGGGAGATCGCGCCAAAGCCATGTGGGTCTCTACTTTTCACTCTGCCTGCGTAAGGATTTTGAGACAAGAGGCCTCTAGGTTGGGTTACTCCAACTCATTCACCATCTATGACTCCAGCGATAGCGTCAGATTATTGACGGTAATTATTCGCGAGATGAATCTCGATGCGAAGCAATATGCGGCCCGAGCAATCGCAGGGATTATTTCAGCGGCGAAGAATGAGTTACAAGGTCCCGCAGATTACAGAAACTCAACCACAAATCACTTTGAAGAGATCATCGCCGAGATCTTTGCGATGTACCAAAAGCGTTTAGGCGCCGCAAACGCCATGGATTTTGATGACCTCATTGGTAAGACCGTGGAAGTATTACAAAGGTTCCCTGAGGCACGAGCTCGTTATCGCTCCCGCTTTCGCCACATCTTGGTTGATGAGTATCAAGATACAAACCACGCCCAGTACATCTTGGTCCGCGAACTTGTGGGCACGATTGAAGATGGATTTCCACTGGCAGAGCTATGTGTCGTGGGCGATGCCGATCAATCTATCTACGCATTTCGTGGCGCCAACATCCGCAACATTCTGCAATTTGAAGAGGATTACCCGAACGCGCGTACAGTCTTGCTAGAACAGAATTATCGTTCGACCCAAAATATTCTCAGCGCAGCTAATGCCGTTATCTCAAATAATGAGGGGCGCAAAGATAAGAATCTTTGGTCGCAAGAGGGCGCTGGTGAACCGATTACTGGCTATGTGGCAGAGAATGAACATGAAGAGGCTGACTTTGTCGTCGGTGAGATACGCAGGTTACGAGATAGCGGTGAATCTAAACCTGGTGATACCGCGATCTTCTACCGCACCAATGCTCAGTCACGTATATTTGAAGAGACTTTCCTGCGCTCTGCAATTCCATACAAAGTCGTGGGTGGAGTGCGCTTCTATGAGCGCAAAGAGGTTAAGGATTTCCTGGGGTACCTGCGTGTGTTAGTAAATCCAGAGGATGAAATATCACTTCGCCGCATCATCAACACCCCTAAGCGTGGAATCGGTGATCGCGCCTTAGACATCATTGATCAACATGCCGCCTCCGCAGGCATCTCATTCTGGCGTGCACTCTGCGATGCGAAGAATGCAGCAAGTATTCCGAGCCGTTCGTTGATTGCGATAAATGATTTCATCCATCTACTTGATTCGCTACGGACCTTGGTTGAGGCCCGGACCAAGCCTTCAGTTATTGCTCAAGCAGTTTTAGAGCAGAGTGGATTACTCGCTGAGCTTGTTAACAGCGCAGATCCGCAGGATGAGGGACGAGTAGAGAACTTGCAAGAGTTGGTTTCAGTTGCAACCGAATATGAAGAGTCGGAAGTCAATGATGGAGAAGAGATTTCACTCTCTGGCTTCCTCGAAGATGTCTCACTTGTTGCCGACTCAGATCAAATCCCGGATGGTGAAGATCACGGTGGCGTCGTAACGATGATGACCCTGCATACGGCAAAGGGTTTGGAATTCCCGACCGTCTTCTTAACCGGCATGGAGGAGGGAATTTTTCCTCACTCCAGAACTCTGGGTGAACGCTCTGAAATCGAGGAGGAGCGACGTCTGGCATATGTGGGGCTAACCAGAGCGCGCCAACGCCTTTATCTCTCTCGTTCTGAATATCGCTCCTCATGGGGCGCGCCTACCTATAACCCTCCATCTAGATTCTTGGCAGAGATTCCAGAGAGCGTCATTAGCTGGAACACGGTCACCTCTTCCCTTAAGCCACGCACCTCTGCTCCACGCAGCTTTGGCCCACCTCCACGCGCGACTGGCAAGAAAGTGGAGAGCACCATCGTTCTAGAGGTAGGAGATCGTGTGTCCCACGACACATTTGGCCTCGGCAAGGTAGTTGCCGTCAATGGCTCTGGTGATCGAGCAGAGGCGACCATCGATTTTGGCAGTTCAGGTGAGAAGCGACTCCTATTACGTTACGCCCCGGTCGAGCGGCTCTAAAAGCGCTCGCAACTCCAAGTAAGATTTCCGCTTGTAGTCGATAGTTCATTAATAGTTAAGTTTTTCAACAAACTATAGATCGGGGTAGCGCGTGGATCTCTTTGAGTATCAAGCTCGAGATCTCTTTGAAGCACATAACATTCCAGTTCTCGCCGGCGCAGTTGCAACGACTGCAGATGAAGCCGAAGGTGCAGCTGCAAGCATGGGTGGAAAAGTTGTCGTTAAGGCGCAGGTAAAGGTCGGAGGCCGCGGTAAGGCTGGGGGCGTCAAATTAGCTGTTGATGCTGCAGATGCGCGTATCAAAGCTGAAGCAATTTTAGGAATGGATATAAAGGGTCACACCGTCCATAAGGTGATGATCGCTCAAGCTGCCCCAATCGCAGAGGAGTATTACCTAGCAATTCTGCTCGATCGCGCTAATCGCAATTTCCTTGTCATGGCTTCTGTTGCAGGCGGCATGGAGATTGAAGAAGTCGCGCATACTCAACCGGAAAAATTAGCGCGTGTTGGAATTGATCCAAATGTCGGCATCTCTCAGGAGAGGGCGCTCGAAATCGTTAAAGCAGGACAGTTCCCCGATGCAGTTGTTAGCGATGTTGCCGACGTTCTCCTGAAGTTGTGGGCGGCTTTCGTAGCAGAAGATGCCACCTTGATGGAGATCAATCCACTGGTAAAGACTGAAGATGGTCGCATCATCGCACTTGATGG
Organism: uncultured Actinomycetes bacterium; assembly: GCA_903842855.1. Taxonomy (GTDB): domain Bacteria; phylum Actinomycetota; class Actinomycetes; order Nanopelagicales; family Nanopelagicaceae; genus PALSA-747. The sequence goes on along the minus strand of CAIMNT010000111.1, from coordinate 4,666 downwards.
CAAGGTAACCCTTGATGACAACGCTGACTTCCGTCATCCAGATCATGAGGCGCTCGTTGATCATGCAGCAGCCAATCCGCTTGAGGCAGCAGCTAAAGAGAAGAACCTCAACTATGTAAAGCTCGACGGAGAAGTCGGAATCATTGGAAATGGCGCTGGCCTCGTTATGAGCACGCTAGATGTTGTGGCTTACGCCGGTGAAAAATATGGCGTCAAACCTGCCAACTTCTTAGATATTGGTGGAGGCGCATCTGCTGAAGTCATGGCAGATGGGCTCTCGATTATTCTGGGTGATACTGATGTGAAGAGCGTCTTTGTAAATGTCTTTGGAGGAATTACCGCTTGCGATGCCGTTGCAAATGGAATCGTTCAGGCGCTTGGAATTTTGGGCGATAAGGCGACAAAGCCGATCGTGGTACGACTTGATGGAAACAATGTTCTTGAAGGTCGCAGAATTCTTGATGAGGCGGCGCACCCATTGGTGCAGCAGTTAGACACCATGGATGGGGCAGCTGCTAAGGCTGCAGAATTGGCGGCAAAGTAAATGGCGATCTTCATTAATAAAGAAACCAAGGTAATCGTTCAAGGTATGACTGGTTCTGAAGGAACCAAGCACACCGGACGCATGCTCAAATATGGCACCAACATCGTCGGTGGGGTAACACCAGGTAAAGGTGGCCAGAGCGTCGAGATAGAAGGCAAGACACTTCCTGTATTTAATAGTGTTGCTGAAGCGGTAGCTGCCACAGGTGCCAACGCCTCTGTTGTCTTTGTGCCACCTAAGTTCGCTAAGGCAGCTGTTATGGATGCTATCGATGCAGCGCTACCTTTGGTAGTTGTCATCACCGAAGGTATTCCGGTTCACGATACCGCGACCTTCTACGCACACGCCGTTGCTAAGGGAACCACGCGGCTTGTTGGTCCAAACTGTCCAGGACTTTCTAACATTGGAATTATTCCTGGCGATATCACGGGACCTGGACGTATTGGTCTTGTATCAAAGTCAGGAACACTTACATATCAAATGATGTATGAGTTACGTGATTTTGGATTTAGCACCGCGGTTGGTATTGGTGGAGACCCAATTATTGGCACGACTCATATCGATTGCCTCAAGGCTTTCCAGGATGATCCAGAAACTGATGCGATCGTGATGATCGGTGAGATCGGCGGAGATGCTGAAGAGCGCGCTGCTGCATTTATCGCTTCCTATGTGACCAAGCCGGTTGTTGGTTATGTTGCTGGATTTACCGCTCCCGAAGGTAAGACCATGGGCCACGCAGGTGCGATAGTTTCTGGATCTTCAGGAACTGCAGAAGCCAAGAAGGTTGCCCTTGAAGCAGCAGGCGTTAAAGTTGGCAAGACACCGAGTGAGACTGCGGCTCTTATGCGCGCGATTCTTAACGGCTAACAAATGATTGCACGCGCTCTGGGGGTCTCATTTAGGCAGGCCCTCCGCAGCGTCGCTCTCACCCTCTTTCCATTAGCTTTTATCGCGCTCTTTTCCTGGGCTAGCGCTGGAAGTACCACTGGAAGTACTAGCGATCCCGTTAGAGCCTCCGCCTGGTTATACCTCGGTGCTCACCTCGTACCCTTCACAGTTCCATCGGGGAAGCTCACCTTCCTACCCCTACTCGCAATTTTATATCCAATGTGGGCAATTCGCAGAGGGTTGCCGATGGTCGAAGGCGCTTTCAACAAGTTAAATGGAGCTAGAGTCATTTACGCGCTTTGGTACTCAATACTCTCTGAATTATTGGCGCTGGCATCGAGGTATCACGGAGTTAGTGCAAATCTCTACCTCACCCCGCTCTTCACCTTTCTCATCGCGATGGTCGCAACGGCGAGGTTTAATCAATCACTTAACCGTTCCTTCTATTTTGGATTACACCTACTCTCAATTGCGATGGGAGTTGGTGCGCTCGCCTTCACCTTCTCACTCATTCAACATTGGGGCGATATCAAAAGTATCTCTGTCGTATTAGGAAGCGGAATTGTGGGCGGAGTTCTCACCACACTTTTGCAACTTTTGTATCTTCCAAATTTTGCATTGGCGGCTCTGGCCTACATAACTGGAATTGGTTTTAACTTCGGAGCCACTTCATTTAATCATGGCTCACTTACTGGCTTGGGGCAGATTCCAGCGCTACCTTTCTTGACCGCGCTGCCAACGACTACTCATCCCGAACTAAAATACGCGGTCGCAGCGTGGTTTTTACTATTTGTTCTCTTGATGCTCTTTATTCTGCAAGAATCTGCTCCTACCTTGGTTCGCACTCAGATATTGATTTCGCAAGGCGTACGGATATTTATCGTGATTGCAGTGATCGCATATTTATCTGCCGGAGAATTGTTGTCGAGCTCTCTCAATCCAGTTGGAGTTCTCTGGCTTCACCTCTTGGCATACGTGGCAGCTGCTTTTGGAGCAGCAACTCTGCTCGCCCTTTATCTCCCTATTGGAATCGCACGATTGGTGCGCCGTGAGTAAGCGGATTCTGCTTTTAGCATCTGGGACAGGATCACTTGCGAGGGCAATCCTTCAGGCACATCAAGAAGGCACAGTTGACGCCAATTTTGTGGGACTCATAAGTGACAAGGACTCACCTGCACTTGCTCTGGCTCTTGAATTCAATATCCCTGCCATTTTTCTACCGATGGTGCACGATCGAAAAGAGTGGGATCGCCAGATCTTCGAGGCGACAGAAGATCTTGAACCAGATTTAGTAGTGAGTGTGGGATTTATGCGGATTTTGACCCCGGATTTTGTTAACTTTTTCAAGGTCATTAATACACACCCATCATTGCTTCCGCTCTATCCCGGGGCACATGCGGTTCGCGATGCCTTAGCGGCAGGCGCCACAGTCACGGGAACTACGGTGCATTGGGTTGATGCTGGATTAGATTCCGGCCCAGTTATTTCACAGCGCGAGGTCGAGGTTCTGCCTGGCGATGATGAATCCACCCTGCACGAACGCATTAAGATTGCCGAGCGGGTTCTCATTGTTGAGACCCTCGCTACATATGGACGGACTGGAAACTTGTGAGCACTGTAAAGCCGATTCGCCGAGCGTTAATTAGCGTCTACGACAAGACTGGATTGGTAGAACTCGGCGCCTCACTTGCTGCAGCGGGAGTTGAAATCCTTTCCACTGGTTCCACCGCCAAGACCCTAGCCAACGCTGGAGTTCCTGTAATCGCCGTTGAGGATTACACCGGATTCCCCGAGATGATGGGTGGGCGAGTCAAGACCCTGCATCCTCGAATTCATGGCGGAATATTGGCAGATCAGAACAATCCGGAGCATTTGGCCGCGATCGCAGAGCACGATATTGCTCCCTTTGACTTAATCGTGATCAACCTCTACCCATTCACCCAAACCATCGCCAGCACTGATGTTTTTGAAGAATGCATAGAGCAGATTGATATCGGCGGTCCATCAATGTTGCGAGGTGCGGCGAAGAACCATGGTTCAGTAGCTGTCATTTCTAGTCCTACGCAATATGGGCTAATCCAAAGTGCAATTGCGGCGGGTGGATTTACCTTGGCCGAGCGCACCCGCTTGGCTATGGAGACCTTTCGGGTCACAGCTGAATACGATGCCGCGATCGCTACCTGGCTCGGAGAACAACTAGAAGTTGGCGATGAATGGAAGGCAGCGATCTTCCATCGCATCGCATCACTTCGTTATGGTGAAAACCCCCATCAAAAGGCGAGCGTCTATGCCAACTCCACTTCTTGGATTGCTCCCGGGATCGCGCAGGCGGTTCAACTCCATGGCAAAGAGATGTCATTTAATAACTACACAGATGCCGATGCTGCGGTTCGTAGCGCATACGATCACGCCGAACCTTGCGTTGCAATTATCAAACATGCCAATCCATGTGGAATAGCAACGGGGCCGAGCATTGAAGCCGCCTATGCCAAGGCACATGCCTGCGATCCAGTCTCCGCATTCGGTGGAGTCGTGGCAACCAATCGCCCAGTCTCTCTGGCAATGGCTCAAGCTCTTTCAGAGATATTCACAGAAGTTGTTATTGCTCCAAGTTATGAGGCAGGTGCTGTTGAGGTGCTCTCTAAAAAGCCTTCGATCAGAATTCTGACTTTAGATAAATATGTAAATCCAACTATTGAACGCCGTCCTATAACTGGCGGAATATTGATTCAAGAAAGTGATTTAGTTGATGCATCCGGAGACGATGCATCGAATTGGACTCAAGTTTCAGGTGAGCCGGTCTCCGTTGATCTTATAAACGATCTGCAATTTGCCTGGCGCGCAGTACGAGCAGTGAAGAGCAATGCAATTTTGCTGGCTCATGATGGAGCATCAGTTGGTGTTGGTATGGGGCAAGTCAATCGTGTGGATTCAGCCCGTCTTGCAGTTACTCGCGCTGGAGCACGCGCTAAAGGTTCGGTAGCAGCGAGCGATGCCTTCTTCCCATTTGCTGATGGACTTCAAATTTTGATCGATGCCGGTGTTAGCGCGGTTGTACAACCGGGCGGGAGCGTGCGTGATGAAGAGGTTATCGCCGCCGCTAAAGCTGGTGGGATCGCAATGTTCTTTACCGGTGTTCGTCACTTCTCACATGCCTAGTTAGGATTTAGCAATGAGCGCACAGATTCTCGATGGCAAGGCGACCGCCAAGACAATTAAGGCGGAGTTGGCAGC
>CAIMNT010000110.1 GCA_903842855.1 uncultured Actinomycetes bacterium | reverse complement strand
TGCTGGTGACGCCATAGGGGAGGCGTGCGACCTGCTTCATGAAGGATCCACTCAGGGTGGGCACGGAAGAGATCCGAGTCTGGGTTGATCATCTCGCCCTCAAACCAGAGACCGAACTCCATACCCTTATCGTTGATGTATTTAATGATTGGGCCTAGGCCGTTTGGCCAGACGCTCCGATCCACGACCCAATCGCCAAGCCCTGCCTGGTCATGACGGCGCAGGTTGAACCAACCATCGTCCAGAACAAAGCGCTCGACTCCTACCTCAGCAGCGGCATCAACAATTGCTTTGATCTTCTCGTCGTCATGGTCAAAATCAATCGCCTCCCAGACATTGAGCGTGATGGGACGGGGACGAATATTTGTAGGGTGAGCTGGTCTAGCGCGCAACCAGCGGTAGTAGTTGTGGCTCAATCCATCAATACCCTGATCCGAATAGTTCGCGATCACCGGTGGAATTTCATAGTGCGCGCCAGCTTCCAAGATAATCTCTCCTGGCTCAAGGAGCTCACCTGCTCCAATAGATGTCTCTCCTGTTGCGAGACGCTCAACGTGATGTACCGAGTTACCACTCCAGGCAACCGAGAGAGCCCATACCTCGCCATGTTGGAATTGCGCGCCGCCAGATAGAGCAAGTTGTGCGATGGTGTAGTCGTGACCGCTACGACCTTCGCGAATCTCACGCGAAGTTAAGCCGTACCTGATCTGGGTTCTCTGTGGATGGCGCTCTCGTGACCAACGGCCCGTGAAATCCAAGACTTCATCGGCTCGATCGGGCAGAGGCAACCAATATGTGAAGGCTTCTAAGTTGTAAGCCTCGGTGCCAGTATTTGTAAGAGTTGCCGCTACTTTAAGGATTCCGAATTCGTTGAGTTGATACGTTAGTGAAAGCTTTAGCCCCGCAGCAGAGTCGGCGAAGTGAGCCGTCAGCGAATTCGTGTCGTGTGACACATTGCTTAACGAGAAGTAGGTTGACCAAGCCTTCCCATTGCGGTGACCACTAATAGTTGGGTGTCCTAGAAAACCGCGGGAATGTTCACGCATCACTCCAGTGACGAGCGGCAGATCAAAACTGCTGTGCGCAACTGGGTCTGTGGTCGCAGCCTTGAGATCACCCCCGTGAGTTGCAATTGCTGCGCCCCAATACTTGATAACTAAATTGTTATCTGATGCATCAAAAACAATTGAGGAGGTAGGTGAAATAAGAGTGATAAATTCTGAGGTGGCCATCGTTCCTCCTGATAGGTCTTGCACGCGAGGTGCATCCTTTACTTGATTAGTAATGGGATTTAGAGTGGTTCAGTGCCTACGGCGCTAATTCCTTGATACTACTATCAAAGCTTTTTGGAGTAAACGAATGAAATATTGGAATAGCCCTGAAACTACCGCTATCAATCGTGAACCAATGCTCAACATTGTTCATGAAGATGCACTCCCCTTAGATGGTCAATGGGACTTTCAATTACTCCGCTCTCCGGATGACGATCCAGGACGAAGTTGGACCACTATCCCTGTTCCAGGTTTGTGGACCGCGCAACCAGAGTCACATCATTTCTGGGATCGTCCGATATATACAAATGTCCAGATGCCATTTGATGAACTTCCACCATTTGTGCCTGCACTTAATCCCACTGGCATCTACGAACGCGACTTCACGGTGCTTGATAATTGGATTGGCCAACGCATAGTTCTCCAAATTGGCGGATTCGAATCGGTAGCAATTTTGACTGTTAATGGTCATGAAGTAGGTATGGCTAAAGACTCTAGGCTGGCAGCGGATTTTGATATCAGCGCCTTTGTAAATCCTGGAAACAATCGCATTCAAATCAAGGTAGTTAAGTGGTCAGATGCCACCTATATTGAAGATCAGGATCAATGGTGGCACGGCGGTATCACACGCAGCGTCAAATTATTTATTACTCCCCGAGTTCACATCGCACGCTTTTACCCAACCGCTGGACTTAAGGCCGATGGGAAGACCGGCACACTCGACATTCGTGCCTTCGTAGCGGCGGCGCAAGATGCGAGCTTTATCGGTTTTTCAGTCAGCGCAAAGGTGGAGGGAGTAGGGCGCACCAAAGCTTTAAGTGCCACTCTTCAAGGTGCTCCACGGATTGAGTGGACCGAGATGCCCGCAGATATTCAGGCGATAAGTAAAGACTTTTTCCATGGCACGTATTGGGATGGCAAAGTTCCAGCTTCAGTAATGTCAGTTGTAAATCAGATAGAACCGCCGACTCCAGGAATGGTTCACCTCACCGCAGAATTTCCAAATGTTAAAGCGTGGTCTGCCGAGTCCCCAAATCTTTATGACCTGCATATCGAACTAAAGGATCCAAGCGGTGCGGTCATTGAGCGATTTACTCAGCGCATTGGCTTCCGTGATGTGACCATCAAGGGGCGTAATTTCCTTGTTAACGGCAAGCGCGTGATCTTCTATGGCGTAAATCGCCACGACTTCAACCGGAAGACCGGCCGTGTAGTAACGGTTGCCGATATGCGAGCCGATCTTCTCGAGATGAAGAAATTTAACTTTAATGCGGTTCGTACCTCGCATTATCCAAATGATCCTGCGCTTCTCGATCTGGCGGATGAACTCGGTTTCTATGTAATTGGTGAGGCAAATATTGAGTCCCACGCCTTCCAAGATTCGCTTTGCAACGATCAGCGTTATCTCACTCCTTGGGTGGATCGCATCGCTCGGATGGTGCAACGCGATATCCATCATCCAAGCGTTGTTATGTGGTCGCTCGGAAATGAGTCGGGGGCAGGCTCAAATCACGAAGCTGCCGCCGCATATGTTCGCAAGTTCGATCCATCACGTCCGCTGCATTACGAAGGTGCGATCCGCCCTTACTGGACCGCAAATGCCGCTCTTACCGATGTGGTCTGTCCGATGTACCCATCGATCGACGCGATCATCTCTTATGCTAAATCAAGCGTCGGAACTCGTCCGCTGATTATGTGCGAGTACTCGCATGCCATGGGTAATTCGAATGGAACCTTGGCTGAGTATTGGCAGGCGATCCACACCCTACCCGGTCTGCAAGGTGGGTTTATTTGGGAGTTCTGGGATCACGGAATTGAGCAGACACTTCCAGATGGAAGTAGGCGCTCGGCATATGGCGGTGATTTTGGCGAAGAACGCCACGATAGCAACTTCTGCTGCGATGGAATGGTCTTCCCGGATCGCACCCCCAAGCCGGCGATGTTGGAGTTCAAAACAATTGCGGCGCCACTCATTATTACAGCCACCAGCGCTTCATCGGGAACTTTCAAGGTGAAGAATCGGAACTTCTTCGTTGATACCAAGGACTATGAAATCAATTGGAATATCTCGGTTGATGGGGAGATTCTCGATTACGGTCGAGTCAAACTTCCAGTTATTGCTCCGCAAGCTACCGCCGCGATCAAGGTAAATTCCAAATTTCTCAAGAGTGGTCAGGAACTTGGTGAGCGTTTTATAACATTCTCGATCGTTCGTAAATCTGAGACACCTTGGGCTCCCGCCTTTGCGGAAGTTGGTTGGGCTCAATTTAAACTGCCATCTAAAGCATTGCATAAAGCGAAGGCGATGCCACCAAAGACATTAACTGGATCGCTCAACGGTGATGGCTCGATTTATATGGGATTTGGCTCTTTCAATGCTCATCTCAATCTGTATCGGGCTCCAACCGATAATGATCGAATCGGAAATATTTCTAAACGTTGGCACGAGTGGGGATTAAATAATCTTGAACGTACCAAGGTTAAGATCACTAAATCCGGCAACTCTTTCAAAGTTACCTCTGTCTACAAGACAGCTGCAGGAATAGAGATCAAGCAGACACAGATGGTGACCGAAGTTATCGACGGTTTCCGTATCGTCGAGGAGACAACCTTGCCACCAGTGTTAACTGATGTGGCCCGAGTTGGAACGGTCTTTGAATTAGATAAGCACTTCTCGGGTCTGCGCTACTTCGGAACTGGACCTACTGAGACCTACCCAGATCGTAAGCTGAGTCCAGTGGGTAGATATGAATCTGAAGTTGCCGAGCAGTACGTTCCGTATGTGAAGCCACAGGAAAATGGCGGTCACGCCAATGTTCGTTGGCTGGAAATTTTCAACAACCATCACGAGACCATTCGCATTGAACTCGATAAGCCATCTCAGGTATCCGTTACTCCTTATCGCGCTATTGATTTGGAGACGGCTACTCATGATGTCGAACTTGGTGCATCCAATTTCACCGTGGTCGCTATTGACGCCATTCATCGCGGTGTAGGAACTGCCTCGTGCGGCCCCGATACCCTGCCTCAGTACCTCATTAAGCCTGGCAAGTACACTTTGGCGTACACCCTGACCTATAAGTAGAGGAACTGTGCAAGAGATATCGCAGCGATTTAATGAGTTGTTTGCTCACGCTCCAGAGATAGTTGCAGCTGCCCCTGGGCGCGTGAACCTGATCGGCGAGCACATTGACTACAGCGATGGCTTTGTCTTGCCTTTTGCGATCTCTGACACAACGACAGTGGCGCTGGCGAGACGTTCCGATCGTACGATTCGAATTGCATCTGTGCAGAAGAGCGCCGAAATATTTGAAACTACCCTCGACGATCTGGCACCACTTTCTGGTGAGAGTTGGGCGAGATATGCGCTCGGGGTTCTCTGGGTCCTTGGCGTAGATACCGGAGTTGAATTACTCATTGATGGGCGCGTTCCACTGGGAGCAGGGCTCTCATCGAGTGCAGCGCTTGAGTGTTCGATCGCAACCGCGGTAAATCATCTATTTGATAAAGGGCTCTCTCTTGCCGAACTAGCTCGTGCTACTCAAAAGGCGGAGAATGACTATGTCGGTGTTCCTTGCGGGATCATGGATCAATCTGTCTCTCTTATGGCTAAATCAGGATCGGCACTCCTTCTCGACTGTCGTGACCTAACTTCAGAGAACATTCCATTTTTGATTGCACCACAAGGTCTAGAACTATTGATCATCGATACTCAAGCCCATCACAAATTGGTCGACGGAGGGTATGCAGATCAGGAAAATCTGCTTCACGGTTTGATGGGATTGTGTTGATGTAGTCAGTGGTACGAAGCGCTCCGACCCCCAATTTGTTCTCCTGGGCATGTTGCAGAAGCGAAAGCATGATGTAGCGGGCGATTTATCAAGCTCGCTATAACCGCTACCTCCATGGCCGTCGATGGCTTAGATGGTGTGTACGAACCGTCCGAACCGATAGTGCCAGCAATCACGTTTGGAGTTACACGAACTCCATTGTTGGCTATGGTCGCAAATACATCGGTTGCCTGCATCGCGGTCACCGAATATCCCTGTCCAAATGCGATCGTTGGAGCTGATGAAGCAGACCAATTTGAAACCGGGTGCAAAATACCTGCAGACTCACCAGGGAGATTAGAACCTGTGCTCTGTCCAATTCCAAACTTTTGTAGATACGAAAAGAATGTGTCGTTTGGAATCGTGCTACCAATTTGAAT
>CAIMNT010000109.1 GCA_903842855.1 uncultured Actinomycetes bacterium | reverse complement strand
GTATCTACCGCAAGATCATCTGCGATTACCTTTTCGGCCAACTGTAGGTCTCCGTTGAGAAGAGCCTTGGTGGCGGAGTCAATCGCATCACGGACTAGGGCTGTCATTTTGAGGTGATCGGCCGTAATGGACTCGAGCTCCTCATGGAATACATCGCGCATTGGTGTAGGGTACCCCGACCGCGAGTGGGGCACAGGACTATATGTGAACTTGTCCTAAACGGAATCTGAAGATTTGGGGCTGATTTCCGCATAAACCCCCTCCTGGGGGAGCACACCCCCTTAAGACTCCTACGATTAGGGAGTGAGTTGGCTAAAGCGCAAGAGTGAGGTTGTGGAGTACCTCGATCCACATGAAATCTCACCTGCCATGGCCAAGCTCCTCTCACATGTAGATGCTGAAGCGATCATCATTGGCCAAGGCGATGTAATCATCTATATGAGCGAGAATCTCAGTAATTTCAATCTGCAACGCGAGAATCGCATCAGCAACGATTCGTTACAACATTTAGTTCGTGCGGTGCGTCGCAGTGGACACATTCAAGAAGCGACGATGGAGTTGCCGCGCGGCCCGCTGGGAACTGGTACCCATGATCTGCTGGTACGCGTAATTCCACTAGACGAGGATGGATTGATCTGCGTTCTTATCTTTGATGACAGCGAGATGCGCCGATTGGATTCAATCCGGCGAGATTTCGTTGCCAACATCTCTCATGAACTTAAGACACCTATCGGTGCGCTCTCAATTCTCTCTGAGGCGGTCCTGGGAGCTGCAGATGACCCCGAGGCCATTGTCCGCTTTGCCAACAGGATGCAGGCTGAATCGAAGCGGCTCAGCGATTTGGTTCAGGAGATCATCAACCTTTCGCGCTTGCAGGACGGTGATCCACTTAAAAATGCCAAAGTAATTGACCTCAATGATGTTGTGCTTAATGCGATCGACCAATCTGAACTTAATGCTAACGCTCGAAATATTGAGTTAATTTATAGCGAACAAGATCAGGCAAGAATTAAGGGTGATCCCAGCCAGGTAATGATGGCAATATCGAATTTAATTGAGAACGCTATTAACTACAGTCCCGAAGGAACACGAGTAGCGATCGCACTGCGCGTGAATGATGGGCTAGCAGAGGTCTCTGTTACCGATCAAGGTATAGGAATTCCAGAGAAAGATCTGGAGAGAATTTTTGAGCGCTTTTATCGCGTCGATCCAGCTCGATCTCGAGCAACGGGTGGAACTGGTTTAGGACTTTCTATAGTTAAACACGTTGCTACCAATCATGGTGGCGATGTATCAGTGTGGAGCGTTGAAAATGCGGGAAGCACTTTCACAATCCGTTTTCCAATCACACCTCACCTAATAGCCGTGGAGGCCGAGTAATGACAAAAATCCTCGTAGTAGAAGACGAAGCATCATTTTCAGATGCCCTCGCCTATCTCTTAGGGCGCGAAGGATTTGATGTTTCCGTTGCCGATACTGGAACGGGCGCGATAGCCGAATTTGATCGTCACGGAGCGGACCTCATACTTCTAGATCTGATGTTGCCAGGTCTGCCTGGAACCGAAGTCTGTCGCCAGATTCGCACTCGTTCTAATGTTCCTGTGATCATGCTGACGGCAAAAGATACTGAAGTAGACAAAGTAGTCGGCCTGGAACTCGGTGCAGATGATTATGTGACAAAGCCGTATTCAACTCGAGAGCTGGTTGCGCGTATTCGTGCCGTACTTCGTCGTCGCGGAGATGAAGATATTTCAACCGACGGCCTACTTGCTGCTGGACCGGTTCGAATTGATGTTGAACGCCACCTCGTAACAGTAAATGGCACTCCGCAAGCACTTCCACTCAAAGAGTTCGAACTTTTGGAATTCCTCATCCGAAATAGCGGAAGAGTATTAACGCGCTCACAATTAATTGACCGGGTGTGGGGTAGTGATTACTTCGGCGATACCAAAACTCTCGATGTGCACATCAAACGCTTACGTGCGAAGATAGAAGCAGATCCAGGCAACCCGGTCTATATTCAGACCGTGCGTGGTCTGGGATATAAATTCGAAGAATAATTATTTAGTAGCGGTAGGCGAAGGCGCAGGAGTTCCGCCGACACTTGCAAAGTAATCACTCTTAGCGCGAACCAGCGCGCTCAACTTTACCGATGGGCTCTTCGCAAAGGAGACCACTACATCGACTCGATCTCCGGGAGTTGCATTGAGTCCAGGAATAGTTCCCGTTGCATTTGCGGAGTCGCCAGAGAAGATCACTGGGGTATTTTGTGGCAGATCAAATAAAGGCGATGAGAGAGTTGCGTTTATTCCACCAACTGTAATTCCTGTAAGTGAGTTGGTAGTGGACTCTTCATTGATGAAGGTTCCAACGATTGCGGCGCTACCGTCAGGCTGAGCTACTAATAGGAAGTCGCGGATGTAGACCGAGCCAGATTGAGCCTCAACGCCATCGGTTACCTGCTTGATATTGCGGGTCGGTGCCCCTGCTCCCGAAGCCCCACATCCCGTGAGGGCGAGAACGCTAACCAGTACGGTGGCAAGGCCTGCAAACTTCTTCATCATGGCTGCAGAATACAGGGCTGAAGGCTCCATTTTTTTGTGACGCAAGTCGCTGGTATGATTGGCCCCTATTCCCAAGGAGCCAAATTAATGTCATTTAAGGTCGGCGAAACCGTTGTTTATCCCCATCACGGAGCGGCTCTCATTGAAGCAATTGAGACCCGGACCATTAAAGGCGAAGAGAAGATCTACCTAGTTTTGAAGGTTGCTCAAGGTGATCTGACTGTCCGCGTGCCAGCAGAGAATGTAGACCTTGTCGGTGTACGTGACGTCGTTGACTCAGCCGGTTTAGACCGAGTCTTCAATGTCCTGCGCCAGCCATATACCGAGGAGCCAACAAATTGGTCTCGTCGATACAAGGCAAATGTCGAAAAGTTAGCCTCAGGCGATGTTATTAAGGTTGCTGAAGTTGTTCGCGACCTCTACCGCCGTGATCTAGACCGTGGACTCTCTGCGGGCGAGAAGCGGATGTTGGCTAAGGCGAAGCATATTCTTATCTCAGAGTTGGCGCTTGCAGAGCGCACCGATGAAGAGAAGGCCGGCGTCATCCTCGACGAGGTTCTAGCTTCCTAAAGCTAGCCCCGTGAGCGATTTAGTTGCCGTCATTATTCCTGCCGGCGGCAGTGGAGAGCGGCTCGGCGCCAAGATTCCCAAGGCGCTAGTTCAACTTGCAGGCAAAACTCTTATCGAGCACGCCGTTTCACAGATGGCTCCTGTCGCGAGCCAAATAATTGTGGCGGCTCCTGCCGGCTTCGAAGAGCAGTTCCAACAGATACTTGGCAGTGAGGTCACCGTTGTTACAGGTGGATTAACTCGCACGTTGAGCGTCAAGAAGGCGCTAGCTCATGTAGATAAATCGAACGAATACATCTTGGTTCACGATGCGGCTCGCGCGCTCGCAAGTACCGATCTGGCGCTCCGCGTTATTGATTCATTGCGCGCTGGTGAGAAGGCGGTTATTCCCGGCTTACCCGTCGTAGATACCATTAAGAGAGTTGATTCCGATAACTATGTGACGAAGACTCCGACTCGTTCGAAGTTACGCGCTATTCAAACTCCTCAAGGTTTTCTACGCAAAGTTCTTGTGAAGGCTCACGCCTCTGCCGATGACTTGACCGATGATGCTGGACTAGTTGAAGAGCGCGGCGTTGAGGTAAAAGTTATTTTGGGTGAAGATCGCGCGCTAAAAATAACGACGAAGAGCGATCTGGCAGTTGCACATAACATTTTAATTTCCGAGCCCAGCAATCAGATTCGCGTCGGGATCGGAACCGATGCTCATGCATTCTCTGAAGATCCTTCTCGAGGTATGTGGCTGGCCGGATTGTTATGGCCCAATGAGGTCGGAGTGGATGGTCACTCTGATGGGGATGTAGCGGCACATGCAATCTGTGATGCCTTATTTAGTGCAGCCGGAATAGGTGATCTAGGTTCCAACTTTGGAACCAGCGATCCTAAGTACGCCGGTGCAAGTGGTTCGCAACTCTTGACCGAAGCTTTTCAACGTGTGAGCGCTGCTGGTTTCATTATCAACAATGTCGCGGTTCAGATAGTTGGTAACAGACCCAAGATAGCTCCCCGTCGCGCTGAAGCGATTAACGCCCTTTCACAGGCAATGGGTGGAGCACCTGTCTCTGTAAGCGCAACAACTACAGATGGCCTGGGTTTTACTGGCGAAGGCCGTGGGATATCGGCAATTGCCACTGCTCTGCTCTCCCATAGCGCACGGTAGAATTTCCTGATGTCAGCGCACCTAAAGTTATACAACACGGCGACTCGCGATGTTGCTGATTTCAAGCCATTGCATGAGGGCAAGGTTGGAATCTATCTGTGTGGTGCCACCGTTCAAGCTCCACCACATATTGGTCACGTTCGCAGTGGGGTTAACTTCGATATTTTGCGCCGCTGGTTAACCGCGAGTGGGTACGAGGTCACCTTCATCCGTAATGTCACGGATATTGATGACAAGATCTTGCATAAGGCGGTTCATGAAGAGATTCCTTGGTGGGCGGTCGCCCAAAAATATGAGCGCGCATTTACCGAGGCATATCGGGCGCTCAATGTTCTACCTCCTACCTACGAACCGCGCGCTACGGGTCACATCACTCAGATGATTGAGCTCATGGAGATCTTGATAGCCAACGGGAGCGCATACGCACCAGGCAATGGCGATGTCTACCTTGATGTGCGCCAATTAACTTATTATCTGACCCTTTCGCGTCAGAAGCTTGATGATCTGCAATCCGCTGAAGATGCAGATTTAACCTACAAGAAAGATCCACGAGATTTTGCGCTTTGGAAAGCAGCTAAGCCGGGAGATCCATCATGGCCAACTCCATGGGGAGCGGGAAGACCTGGATGGCACCTCGAGTGTTCTGCAATGGCGCGCGCATATTTAGGTGAATCATTTGATATTCACGGCGGCGGCCTTGATCTGATCTTTCCGCACCATGAGAATGAGATTGCTCAATCACAGTCGGCCGGTTGGAGATTTGCGAATATTTGGATGCACAACGCCTGGGTGACAGCGTCTGGTGAGAAGATGTCAAAGTCTTTGGGTAACTCATTGCAGGTGCAGGAGATTTTAAAGAAAGTTCGCGGGATCGAACTTCGCTGGTATCTCGGAAGTGCGCATTACCGATCAATGTTGGAGTTCTCATTTGAAGCGTTAGAAGAAGCCGCTGTTAACTTCCGACGTATCGAAGGTTTCTTAAAGCGTGCGACCGATCTTTTAGGTACAACTCCTGATGGAGTTGTCTCTGCAGCTTTTACCGAGGCGATGAATGAAGATCTAGCGGTACCTACAGCTCTTGCAGTGATTGCAGAAATTCTTAAATCAGGAAATACCGCTCTTGCATCTGACGATCGCGCCGGAGTAAAAAGTGCGGCTGCAGAGATTCGCGGCGCTCTTGGAATTTTAGGTTGCGATCCCCTCGATGAAATTTTCGCAACAGGTGACCACGCAGATGCACAGGTACTCGATGGATTGATTTCACTTGCACTCGAACAACGTGCGGCAGCGCGGAGCAGAAAAGACTTTGCAGCAGCAGATGCAATCCGTGATCAAATAGCGGCGCTAGGTGTGGTTATCGAAGATACCCCGCAAGGCACCAGATGGAGTATCGGCTAATGCGCCCAGGTAAGAAGAGGCGCGAGAGCGCAGCAGCACCCAAACGAGAGCAGACTCGCAGACCAGAAAGTCGTCGAGAGACAAAACCATCTTCAGATGCCGTAGCCGGCCGCAATCCAGTGGTTGAGGCTCTTCGCGCCAAAGTCCCGGCGAAGGAGTTACTGGTAGCTGAACGCGCCGAAATCGATGAGCGTATGCAAGAGGCGATGCGCCTAGCCAAGAATCAGAATTTGCTCATCAAGGAGGTATCACGCGGAACCCTTGATGGAATAACTGGAACGACCATGCATCAAGGCATTGCCCTCGTGATTAAGCCATTCCAGTATGCAAACTTTGATGAGTTGCTCAAGAAATCGAAGAAGCCTGGGCTACTAATAGGTCTCGATGGTGTTACAGATCCCCATAACCTCGGCGCAATTGTTCGAAGCGCAGCAGCCTTTGGCGCAGATGGTGTGGTTATTCCAGAGCGTCGCACCGCTGCAATGACTGGTTCTGCTTGGAAATCCTCGGCTGGTGCCGCGGCGCGTCTGCCGATATCGCAGGTGACCAACCTGGTGCGCTCATTGGAAGATGCCAAAAAGGCTGGATTCTTTGTGGTTGGGCTAGATGCCGAGGGCGATGAATCACTTCCCAAATTCTCGCTGGCGCTCGAATCTGTCTATGTAATTGTTGGTAGCGAAGGCAAAGGCCTATCACGTCTGGTGCGCGAAACCTGCGACCTCATCTTGTCTATCCCCATGCAATCTGATGTTGAATCACTCAACGCCAGCGTTGCCACCGCGATCGTGCTCCATCAGATCGCAGCCAACCGCGCCTCGGCCACCATCTAGTAACCTTTTGTTCACTTAAATAAGGCAAACTAGCAACATGTCTCACCGAATCATTGAGGATCCTCGTGGGCGTCTTATTGATCGCGAACTCTCATGGTTAGCTTTTAACGAGCGCGTTCTCGAGTTAGCTGAGGACCTGACGGTCCCGTTGCTGGAACGCTGTCGCTTCTTGGCGATCTTCTCTTCTAATCTTGACGATTTTTACATGATCCGAGTTGCCACGCTAAAACGCAAGATCGAAACGGGAGTAACAAAACAAAATACAGCTGGGTATACACCAGCTGAACTTATGAGTGAGATCGCCCAGAAGACTCAAGAACTTCTGCAGCGGCAGTCGCATGCATTTCACGAAGTTATCCTGCCAGAACTCGGTACATATGGAATTGAGTTAGCGGCTTGGAATTCTCTCGATCTAGCGGAGCAACTCGCAGTAAACAAGGTCTTTCACACCAAGATATTTCCCGTGCTCACTCCGCTTGCGGTTGATCCTTCACACCCCTTTCCTTATATCTCAGGTCTCTCTCTCAACCTCGCTGTTGTCGTTAAAAAACCTGATAGCGAAGAGGATCTATTTGCTCGCGTCAAAGTGCCATCTAATCTGCCGCGCTTTGTAGAAACGGGTAAAGCTGGAGTTCGTCGATTTGTACCACTCGAAGAAGTGATCATCGCCAATCTTCACGAGCTCTTTCAAGGTATGGAAGTTAAAGATCATTACACCTTCCGCTTAACTCGCAACGCCGATTTGGAACTCGAAGAAGAAGAGTCTGAAGATCTGCTCGCCTCTATGGAGCAAGAGCTACTTCGCCGAAAGTTTGGTCCACCGGTTCGACTAGAAGTAGATCGCGATATTCAACCCGAACTTCTTCAAACCTTGATGGATGAACTTAATATCAATGAAGAAGATATCAGTCGTTATAAGGAACCTCTCGATCTAACGGGACTCAATCAAATCGCCGATATTGATATGCCTGAGTTACGTTTTCCACCATTTAGGAATCAAGTGGCTCCCGACCTACGTGAATCAGATCCAGATTCCACGGAGAGTTTCTTTGATGCGCTCCATCGTCGCGAGATTCTGCTGCACCACCCTTACGAATCTTTTACATCAAGCGTGGTTAGATTCTTGGAGTCAGCGGCCTCCGATCCACATGTGCTCGCAATCAAGCAGACCTTGTATCGAACATCTGGTGACTCACCCATCGTGCAGGCTCTCATTGAAGCGGCAGAAGCGGGAAAGCAAGTTCTTGCAGTCATTGAGATCCGTGCCCGCTTTGACGAACAGGCTAATGTGCGTTGGGCCAGAAAGCTTGAAGATGCAGGCGTGCACGTTGTGTACGGGCTCATCGGCTTTAAGACTCACGCCAAGCTCTCTCTTGTCGTTCGACAAGAGGCCAATGGAATAAGGCGTTATTCGCATATCGGTACAGGTAATTACAATCCAAAGACCGCCCGGCTCTATGAAGATTTTGGCCTCTTATCTGCAGATCCAGTGCTCGGTGAGGATGTAAATAAGCTCTTCAATCAACTCTCTGGCTTCGCCCCGCAGACCGCTTTTTCACGCCTGCTGGTCGCCCCGCGCACCATGCGGACAGGCCTGCTTGAACGTATAGACCGTGAAATTGCCAACCATCGCTCTGGCAAAACGGCATTTATTCGGATGAAACTTAACTCGATTCTCGATGAAGAGTTTGTAGAAGCTCTTTACAAGGCTTCACAGGCGGGAGTTCAGGTTGACCTGGTTGTGCGAGGAATATGTGCAATCCGTGCCGGAGTACCTGGACTTTCAGATAACGTGAGAGCACGCTCAATCGTGGGTCGCTTTCTCGAGCACTCTCGCATCTTCCAGTTCGCCAATGATGGCAAGGATGAGTTGTATATAGGTAGCGCAGATTTAATGCACCGCAATCTTGATCGTCGCGTGGAGAGCTTGGTGCAGATCACGCAAGGTGACCACAAGAGATTTTTGATCGGAGCTATAGATAGTTACCTCTCGGATGAATTCGTTCGTTGGGAACTACTGCCTGATGGCAAATGGCTCGAGGTAAAGAACGGTCCAGATGGTCTGAGGTTGAAAGACTTTCATGCATCTGCGATCGACTGGTATCGAGCTCGGGGATGACTCCAAGCATCGTCGCCGCCGGCGGAGTTGTATGGCGTAGAGATATTGAGGGAGAGATTGAAGTGCTCCTGGTTCATCGTCCGCGATACGACGATTGGTCACTCCCTAAGGGAAAACAAGAGGAAGGCGAAGCGCTGATCTCTTGCGCCTATCGTGAAGTTCTTGAGGAGACTGGTTTGAGCATCAAACTCGGTCCCTACGTTGGCTCAGTTGAATATTACGTTCCAGATGGTCTGAAACATGTGGCTTATTGGAGTGCCTCTCTCGTTGATGACAACAGCGCTTTTCATCCCAATGAAGAGGTAGATCAAATAATCTGGCTAGATATTCAGTCAGCAGCATTTAAAGCAACCCGCGATAGCGATCGTTACATATTGGAACGCTTTGGGACAACACCTTTTGATACCTCGGCGTTGATAATGCTGCGCCACGCAAAGGCTTTGGAGCGCACTGAGTGGCAAGGTGAAGATGAAGATCGCCCGCTTCAGATCGTGGGGCAGTTGCAGGCAAAGCGCATGTTGTCCCTCTATCAAGTCTTTGGGGTTGAAGAGATTCATACATCCGATGCGGTCCGCTGTTTAGCTACAGTGGCACAGATGGCTAAAGCCTTGCAAATCACGCCTACGATCACCAACGCGGTTAGTGAATACACGTACAAGAAAAATAAAGAGAAGGCGATCGATTACTCCAAAGAGTTAATTAAAAAGAATAAGCAGATAATTCTCTGTAGCCACAATCCAGTTCTGCCACGCATGATGGAGAAGTTAACGAAGAAGATCGACTTTGATTATCCAGATAATAAGTTATTGCCGGGTGAGGCGTGGGTGCTATTTCACAATAAGAAAGAGGTCTTGCAGATCGATAGGTTAGAAGCTCCTAAGGTTTAGCTCTTCTCCCTCCAATCCATATATTTCAGGACAATTCCCTCACGCAACGCCCATGGGCAGATTTCGAGTTCTTTGAGATCAAGGTTTCGCATCACGCTCTCAGTGACAAAGGCTCCCGCCACAATCTGCTTGGCGCGGTTAGAGGAGACCCCCGGCAACTTGGTGCGATCTTCGTGAGTCATATCTGCCAAACGGGTAGCAATTTTACGAATCACATCGAATTTAATGATATCTCCACTGGTGTCATACCAATCTCCACTTAGTCTCGCTAAGGTACGAAGCGTCTTGCTTGTCGCGATAGAACGGTCAGAATCTTGGTGTTTAACGAGCGCAGGTAATACCGCCTCTAACTGCGACTCTATGTGATCGCGCATCTCGTTAATACCCTTTTGCGAATATGGATTTCCTTTGAGAAATTTTTGAGTTAAACGGGATGCGCCTAACGGTAATGATGTTGCTACTTCTGGCGATTCATCGATGCCCACGGCGATCTCAAGAGATCCCCCGCCAATATCAATGACAAGCAAGCGACCACTCGACCAACCAAACCAACGTCGCGCTGCGAGGAAGGTGAGCTTGGCCTCTTCGTCACCCTCGAGCACTTGTAGATCTATTTTAAATTCCTTATTAATTCCGGCGATGATGCTCTCACCATTAGCGGCTTCGCGAAGGGCGGAGGTTGCAAATGGCAGAAACTCCTTCACCAGCACGGTACGTGCTTGGAGTACTGCATTACCAATTGATTTGCGCAGTAGTGCGATTCCTTCTTCTGTGATCTCGTTATTAGTGTTCAAAAACTCTGTGAGACGCAACTCCTCTTTATAGTTGAAAGTGGGGTTGGGGCGAGCTCCTGGGTGGGTATCGACCACTTGAAGGTGGATTGTGTTAGAACCGACATCTAGGACTCCGAGGCGCACCTGCGAAACCTACCCCGATATGAGCGGGTTCGCTTCTGCCTTTTTGACGTGTCATAATTGCGCCTCGCAGATAGTCCGCCCGTGGCGGTCCGCCTCCCTAGCTCAGTGGTAGAGCATCCGCCTTGTAAGCGGAAGGTCGTCAGTTCAATCCTGACGGGGGGCTCCAGATTTTGACCTTCTTGCGCAACAATTAACCATGACCCCCAATGACGCGGCATATGACTTTGATGTTGTAATTATTGGCTCCGGATTTGGCGGCTCAGTGAGCGCGCTTCGACTTACCGAAAAAGGTTACAAAGTCGCAGTATTAGAAGCCGGACGTCGCTTTGAGGATAGTGATTTCCCTAAGACTTCATGGAGATTGCGTAAATTCCTCTACTTTCCCAAGTTGGGCCTCAAAGGAATTCAACGTATCCACGCCTTACCCGATGTGTTAGTACTTGCAGGAGCAGGGGTGGGCGGAGGTTCATTGGTGTACGCCAACACCCTCTATGTCCCTCCCAACAGTTACTTTGAAGATAAACAATGGAGTCACATCACCGACTGGAAAAGCGAATTAGCACCTTGGTATGACCGCGCTTCGCGAATGTTGGGAGTAGTGGAGAATCCATATTTTTCACCTTCAGATCGAGCCATGAAAGATGCGGCTCATGAAATGGGCGTCGGAGATACTTTCCAAATGGCTCCTTTGGGAATTTATTTTGGGGCGGGTCCCGGCGAGAAATCCGCTGACCCGTATTTTGGTGGAAAGGGTCCTGAGAGAAGTGGATGCCAACTATGCGGCGCTTGTATGACTGGTTGCCGTTACAACGCAAAAAATACTCTTCCCAAGAATTATTTAGGTCTCGCCGAAGGCGCGGGAGCGCGAGTATTTCCAGAGCAGACCGTCAACAAAATAGAGCAACTCCATGAAGGAAGTTGGCGAATAAGTGCGAAGAAAAGTGGCGCTTGGTTCGGGCGAGATCGAACTTTTACTGCACGAGATGTCATTGTGGCGGCGGGAACGTATAACACTCAAAAGCTTATGCACACCATGAAGCAGACTGGATATCTGCCTAAACTATCTCCGGCTCTTGGAAAACTCTCACGCACAAATAGTGAGTCTTTGACTGGCGCGCTCATGCCCACCACGCAGATTGATTTCAGCCAAGGTCCAGCAATTACCTCCTCATTCTTTCCAGATGAGCACACTCATATCGAGCCGGTTCGATATGGTGCGGGAAGTAATTCGATGGGGTTAATACAAACCATCATGACCGATGGAACTGTGGCTAGGGAGCGACGCAAGCAGTGGTGGAAGATCGTTCTGCGAAATCCATTGATACTCATTCGATTTTTAAATGTTAGGCGCTGGAGTCAACGCACCGTAATCGCCTTGGTTATGCAGAATGTTAACTCATCACTAACGCTCAGCAGCAAGCGCGGTTTATTCGGTTGGCGTTTGACTTCTCACAATGATTCAGAGCAACCCAATGCCACCTACATTCCAGCAGCGAATGAGGTTTCGCGCAGAATTGCCGAGAAACATGGCGGGATCTCAGGAGGACATTTCGGTGATCTCATCGGAGCACCATTTACCGCTCACTTTGTCGGCGGGTGCGTCATAGGAGAATCACCGGAGAGCGGTGTAATAGATCCTTATCATCGGGTTTGGCACTATCCATCCTTACATATCGTTGATGGATCTAGCGTTACTGCAAATCTTGGAGTTAACCCCTCGCTGACGATCACAGCGCAGGCGGAGCGCGCCATTTCCATGTGGCCAAATAAAGGTGAGGTAGATGAAAGGCCAGTGCAGGGGGATCGGTATCAGTATATCCCGCCGGTATCGGCGCGTAATCCTGAGCTACCCTGGTAGGAGCTAGATAATGGAAGTGATACCACGGTGGTATCATTCGAACATGGCAATGACCCTAAGGCTCTCCGAAAAGCAAAGTGCTGCACTCAAGAAAGTTGCGCAAGCCCAAGGAGTTTCAATGCATGAAGTGGCTCTTATGGCCATAGATGATTATGTTTCTAGGCGACAGAATCGCCTTAAATCAGCGATTCAAAGAGTGGCGACCGAAGATCAAGAACTTCTGACTCGCCTGGCTAAATAGTGCCCTCGATTGATTACTTGGAATTGGTAGACCTTCTAGAGATTGCCAATTCAATTATTCCAAATTGCCACGTTAGAGATCTTGGACTTCTAGAGTCTGCGGCAGCACGACCGAGGACAACAATTATGGGTGTAGATGCCTACAAGTCATTTGAAGAAAAAGCGGCTGCCCTGATGCACGCTCTGGCTCGAAATCATCCCTTGTTAGATGGGAATAAGGGACTAGCCTGGTCTGCGGTTCGCGTCTTCTGTCTGCTCAACGGAAGAGATATTAAGTACTCGGTGGTTGAAACGGAGTTGCTCATCGTCGGAGTCGCACGAGGCGACTACGAAGTTCAGGACATTACCGGACTTCTTAGGATTGTGAAGTCGCCGAATTAGAGTCGCTAATGACTCGGGATTGGTATCCGGTAAAGATCAACAAACAGACCGATATATACATTGCAATGGGAAGTGAAGTGAGTTGTGAGACTCCTCCTGTAAGAGTTGGCCCAATAAAGAATGCGGCTAGTCCAATAATGTTGACGCGGGCGAGGGCCACCGAGGGTGCAACTCCCGGAACCCTGGCAGCTGCATTCATGAAGGCAGGGACCATAGGTCCAATTCCAAGACCTGCTGCAGCGAAGCCAATACAGATAACAATTACCGCTGGAATTTTTGCGTGTGCCGAGAGAGGCACTGCAATCGCGATGGCTAATCCCCACGTTATTCCGGCGAAGTAGCCGCCAATTTTTACAGTACGTCGAGGTCCATATTTAGTAAGCCAGTGATCTCCTAGAAAACGACTGGTGATCATGGCGAGAGCAAAGGTTGCGAAGGCAATCGCATCTGCACCCTTACCAATCCCCATGTGATCGTGAAGCAGTACTCCGCCCCAGTCACTTGTTGCGCCTTCTGGGAGTAAGCACCCTAAGAGGCCGAAGCCAATCGCCCACAGCGGTAGAGAGGTTTTGTCGAAGAACGAGAGCTTGCCTTTAGAAGTTCCATCATCACCTTTATGACCATCGTCATCGCCACTTAATAGAAAGTAGACGCCAGGTAGAAAGAGAATAAATGCAACGATCGCCACGATCTTAAGTTCTGATTGTGGAGTAATCGCATGAGCTACGAGACCACCGGTCACTGTTGCGACAAATGAGCCAACGCTCCATGTTCCATGGAAGGTGGACATCCAACGCTTGTTGAGGATTTTCTCTACCGCGACAGCTTGGGTGTTGACGGTGATATCGAGCATTACGTAACCAAAGCCCATAACAAATAGCCCGATAAATAATTGGAGTATCTGATGCGCCTCACCCATTAAGTAGAGGCCGCCTGTCATAAATGCCGCACCAACTGCAGCTATGCGCTGCGAGCCAAATGTATGCGTGAGACGTCCGCTGACTTGAGATCCAATTAAGGCACCACACGTGCTGCCGAGTAGGACAAACCCTAAGCCCCCATCACTCAATCCAAATTGATGTTTGATCTCCGGAATCCGCGGAACCCACGCCATTGAGACGATCCCCATCAAAAAGAAGAGATGCCAAAGGGCATTTCTTGACTGGATCCCGGTGCGTAAATTCACTCCCCGATACTAGGCAAATCTCCTGCACCATGTTTACTTTTTGGCACCTGGATTATGCTGACCCCATGACTAATCACCGCTCTGAAATTTTCGCTATCTCTGATGAATATATTGACGCTCTCGGCCGCATGAGTCCTAGCGCGGCAACTTTCCTTGGTATTCCTGGATATGACCATTTGCTTGATGATTTTTCGGTTGCTGCAGAGACCAAGGTTGCCAACTACCGTCGCGAAGTTCTAACTCGTGTCAAAGCAATGGAACCCATCGATGAGATTGATCGCATCGCAAAAGAGGTCTTGATCGAACGCGTTGAAGCTTCACTTCAACTCTTTGATTCCAAAGAGGCATTCATCACCTATGGCCCAATTGCAAATCCGGTCTCGGGAATTCGTTCGATTTTTACTTTGATGAATACGGAAGGTGATGAGGGTGTTGCCAATGTGACATCACGTCTTAATGCAATTGGTGGCGCACTAGATTCCTGGAAGTCGACCTTAGAAGATATGCATGCACTTGGAAAGGGAACTGCGCGTCGTCAAGTTCTCGGGGTTGCCTCGCAACTTGAAGTACACGGTGGGGGCGGATACGCAGATATGGCGCGTTCGATTGATCCAGAAGGTAAATATCCTGACCTACATCTCGCAGCGCAGAACGCCGAAGCGGCATGTCTTTCAATGGCAGCATGGATGAAGGATGTCCACGCTCCACGCTCACTTGATGTAGATGCAGTCGGGGCTGAGCGCTATGCACCATGGGCTCGATATTTCACGGGTGCCAATCTCGATCTACGCGCGACTTATGAGTGGGGCGTAGAAGATCTCAAGCAGATCAATGAGCGTATGTACCGCGCCGCTGCAAAGTTGGGGCTAGAAGGAAAGAGCTTGAAGGAAGTTGCAGATATTGTTGAAGAGTCGCAACTGCACAGCATTGAGGGCGAAGCGAACCTGCTGGAAAAGTTAAAGTCATTTACCCAAGAGGCGGTCGATCGGCTTGATGGCGTCTACTTCGATATCGATCCTCGGATCAGATTCTGTGATGCAAGAATTGCACCAGAAGGTTCTGCGGCTGCGCCTTATTACATGCCACCAAGTGAAGATCTTTCGCGTCCAGGTACCACCTGGTATCCGACGCTGGGACATACTCGCTTTAACTTCTGGCACATTGCTTCGACCTGGTATCACGAGGCGGTTCCTGGCCACCACTTGCAGGTAGCAACTTCAACAATTGAGAAGGATCGTCTGACTCGTTTCCAGCGGACCGAGGCCTGGATTAGTGGTTACGGTGAAGGTTGGGCGTTGTACGCCGAGCGCTTCATGGATGAACTCGGCGCCTTTGAAGATCCTGCATATGAACTCGGTTTCTTGTCGGGCCAAGCTCTGCGTGCTGCGCGGATCATCGTAGATATTGGAATGCACTGCGGTTACGAAGATTTCGATGGCAATGTTTGGAATGCGCAGTCAGCCTTCGATCTCTTAGTTAACCGTGCGCTTCTTGCCGAAGATTTCGCTCGCTCTGAAGTAGATCGCTACCTCGGCTGGCCAGGCCAAGCAATCTCCTACAAAGTGGGAGAACGCGTCTGGGTTCGTACCCGCGAAGATGCTAAGAAGCGTCTGGGTGAGAAGTTCGATATCAAGGCTTGGCACAACTACGCGCTCAAGATCGGCCCTATGGGACTCGATCCATTCGAGCGCGAAATGGCTACTTACAAAGGTTAAATTCCCAAACCAGGGCAGAGCGGCTTTGGGCCACCGTTAGTGTTTCCATAACGGTGGTAGGTAATACAAACGCTCTGCTCAAGTAACCAGCGAGGTGTTTCGATATCACCGCGTTGCGCGATTGGACGAGCGTCAAGGCTGATTCCCTTTGAAAGAAGTGCGGCGCGTGGTGGAGTTTCGTGCGATAACCAACGAACTTTGCCTTGCGCCCGCGCGACTAGCTCTTCAACGCTCTCTTCTTTGCTGCTACTAAATTCAACTGTTGCACCCGTTAAATCTGAGATGAATTTTGCAAATGCAGTTTCATCACGCGCGGTCTCGGAGTCAAAGCGAACGATAATTGGAGCCAGCGGTCTGCGATATCGATGGAAGTTCTTCTCAACGCTCAATCCAGTATGGTCGATTGCCTGTGAACCAACTTCATTCCACCATTTTGTAGCGCTGCGCTTTGCCAAATCCAAATGTTGAATCGGCGCCCAGTTGCGAAGTGAGTTTACGTAGTGATGTCCACCAGCTTTAGCGGTAGCTCCCACACTGCTTCGCTTCCATCCACCGAATGGTTGACGGTTGACGATCGCACCTGTGATGCCGCGATTGATATAGAGGTTGCCCGCCTCCACATGCTCCATCCAATAATCCAATTCGACAGGATCGAGTGAATGGATACCCGCCGTGAGTCCGAAATCTGTGGCGTTCTGCCACTGCACCGCCGTCTTCAAATTAGGTGCGACCATTAGAGCGAGCACTGGCCCAAACCATTCGTTGCGGTGACTCCATGATCCAGGCTTCACCCCAACCTTGATTCCAGGACGCCACAGGTGACCCGAGTGATCGAGTTGTTCCGGCTCGAGCAACCAACTCTCGCCGGGATCTAGGTGATGTAGCGCGTGTGAGAGATTGCCCTCGGGAGGGCGGATGATTGGACCGACCGATGTGCTGAAGTGGTAGCCAGCGGCCACTTTGAGGCTTGAGACATCGTCGATCAATTGGCGAGTAAAGGCTGGATCCTTGTAAATGCTTTCAATGATTATTCCAAGGCTAGCCGCTGAACATTTCTGTCCAGCATGGCCAAAGGCTGATTGAACGAGATCTTTAACGGCGGCATCTATATCGGCACAGGCAGTGATGACGAGCGCATTCTTTCCGCTCGTCTCTGCCAATAAATTAAGTTCGTTACGCCATTGCACGAACATATGTGCGGTATCAAATGCGCCAGTGAGGATGAGCGCTTTTACGGATGGGTGAGTGACCAGGTATTGACCATTTTCATCATCCAAACTTGGTAGAAATTGCAGAGCGTCATACGGGATACCGGCATCCCAGAGTTGCTTTGCTAACTCCCACGCGGTGGCAACGGCCTCAGGAGCTGGTTTAAAGAGAACTGGATTTCCTGCTGCAAGTGCGGCGAAGAGACCGCCAGCAGGAATTGCGTACGGAAAGTTCCATGGAGGAATAACAAGGACCGTTCCAATCGGAGTGCTCTTCTCATCATCGATGGTGGATGCATAGAAGCGAGCGAAATCAATGGCTTCACTAACTTCTGGATCAGCTTCCGCGACTGTCTTACCCGCATCGCGCGCCATAACCGCAATACTTTTGGCACGCTGTGTAGACATGTGAGCTGCTACTGCCTCCAAAATCGCGCGTCGCTCAGCAGCACTCTTCTTGCCCCATTGCGAATTTTCTGCAACTGCAATCGCGCTATCAACGTGACTGCGATCAATAACGGAATATGTGTACCACTGTTGGCCATCGGAACTTGGATCGGATCCAACTCCCTTATGGCTTGTCGTGAACTCTGTTCCATCAATGACAAGTGGAATATTCAAGGAATTCTCTAGTTGGATCTTTTCTAAATTCTTAGTTACTGCGGAGACGAAATTTGGTTCTGTTGGATCACCCGATGGCTCGTTATAGAAACCGGGACCAACTTCTGGGTGAATCAAATGGCGACGAGAATTGGTGGGGATGGTGTGGCGTTCTTGAATTGATTTTTCAAAGCGAGCCTTCTGCTCTGCAAATTTTGCGGCGTTCTTACCGATATCAAATGCGGCTTTGAGATAATTCTCGTCGGATGTATTTTCATCTAGGCGACGTACTAAATAAGCGACCGCTGAGGCAAAGTCATCAGCTCGAGTAACCGGTGCATATAAGAGAACTTGATGGCCAGATTGCGTTACGGCAAGCGCCTCTGCGTTTGCCATGCCTTCGAGCATCTCTATGTCGAGCTGCTTTAAAACGTGGCGTTTGCGAGCAACTTCAATAGCCCACGTCAGGTGAAAGAGGTTGTGGCTGGCGATACCAATTCGCACCGCCTCTGCATTTTCTGGCCGCAGCGCAGCATCGATCAAGCGAGAATAACTAGCGTCTACATCTGACTTGGTTGCATACGGGGCAGCGGTCCAACCATTGAACTCGGCTTCAGCACGCTCCATTGCGAGATTGGCGCCCTTGACCAAGCGAATCTTGATCGCTCCACCGGATTTTGCGTGGCGCGCCTTCGCCCATGTTGCCAGATCATAAAAAGCGGAGTGTGACTCAGGCAGGTACGCCTGCAAAACGATTCCTGCAGTCATTCGAGTAAATTCTGTTTCAGAGAGAACTTTCTTGAATGCATCAACAGTGAGGGCTAAATCGCGGTACTCCTCCATGTCGAGGTTGATAAAAGTTTTATTCTCTTGTGCGGCGCGGTAGAGAATACGTAACCTCTCGCAGACCTTTGCTAAAGAACCAGCGTGATCAATGGTCACCATCTGAGCCACGACCGCTGAAAGTTTGACCGATATGTAATCCACATCGGGCCGTGAAATCATTTCAAGAATTTGTTTGAAGCGAGAGTCGGCTTCGTGTTGACCAAGGACAGCTTCACCCAGCACATTGATGTTGAGACGGATATTTTGTTTTTCGCGGCGACGTAGAACTTTTGTTAGACCATCAACTTCGTAGGGAAGTATCAATCCTTTAGAGAGTGAGCGCACGCGTCCGTGCACAAGTGCGATGACGACCCTGGGAAGAACCTTGGAGATCCAACGCAGAAAATGCAGACCCACGGAATTAAAAAATCCAAATCCGCGCATCGAAGCCTTTTTAGCGGCGCGAGCAAAGATAGTGACAGCTTGTTTTGTAGCGTGAATTCGCATTACTTCATCAGTCAAAGTGATGGTTACTTCTATAGCTTTTGGATCCCTAAATAATTTGGCGAAGCGTTTCTTATTTGCGGAATCTTTTCGGCTCCGGAGAGTCTCCGAGGTATGAATCAGATTTCTAGCCTGCGCTACCGAGGTCTTGGCGGTTTCATCTATCTTCGGGTCTGTCGGAAAGGTGGGCACGGTGAGCATTCTCCCTCTCAAAAGCAAAAAATTCACCTTTACGCAACCTGGTGGACTCTCAATTGAATCTCGTATGTGTTCAGATTCGAGGATGAAAGCGGTGGTCGTTGGCGGCGGCATTATTGGGACGATGCATGCACTTCTTGCGATCGAGGCGGGCCAGGAGGTAGTTCACATTGAGCGCGATTCCCGCCCGCTATCGGCTTCAATTCGAAATTTTGGCTTAGTCTGGGTGAGCGGTCGTGCTGTTGGACCGGAACTTGAGATAGCTCTCCGGGCTCGCCAGTTGTGGGAAGAGATTGGGAGCAGGGCAAAGATTGGATTTAGAGCTCAGGCATCACTAACAATCGCTCAGAATGAAGCTGAATTTGCGGTTATGAATTCAGCAGCGGCCATGCCTGATGCTCACCTAAGAGGTTTTAAGTTGCTTGATCGGATTCAAGTTCAGGCGCTAGAGCCAGTACTTCAAGGAAAGTTTGTTGGTGCACTGCAATGCACTCAGGATGCTGCCGTTGAACCAAATTTACTCTTGAGCGGATTGCGTGAGTATTTAAGTTCTAATTCTCGTTACATCTGGAGGCCAAATTTTGAGGTGGTTGATTTCTACCATGATGAAAATGGAAATCACGTGACAGATATCAATGGCAATAAGATCTCCGGAGAATTAATGGTGATCTGTCCTGGATCTGCCCATCAAGGATTTCTTGCAGAGTTCCTTGAGGGGGCGCCGCTACGTCGTGTACATCTGCAGATGGGCGCCACGGTTCCCTTCGGAGCTTCACTCAACCACTCAATAGCCGATGCCGATTCGATGCGATACTACCCCGCCTTCAAGGATCTACCTCTCGAAACGTTGGCTCCTCAAGAGGCGATAGCCGCTGATTACAAAATGCAGCTACTACTTGTTCCTCGACTCGATCGATCCTTCACAATTGGGGATACCCACGAATATGAAGAGCCATTTACCCACGAAATTCTAGAAGCGCCGTATGACCACCTCCGTGGCGTTATCTCCGCGATTTTCGGAGCACCTGCTCCAGCTATCGCCCGGCGTTGGTCTGGAAATTACTCACAAAGTACGAATAGTGATCTTTACTACCGGCGCGAGTTAGCCCCTGGCGCGGTAGTGGTGACGGGTGGCGGGGGCCGCGGCAACACTATTTCGCCGGCGATTGCAGAGGAGACCATCAACTCATGGCCACGATAAAACTTGTTGTATTAGATGTTGCAGGAACGACCGCGAAAGATGATGGATTAGTTGTGAAGGCCTTTCAGATTGCAATGGAACCAACAAATCCCAGCGCGGATGAGTTGGTGGAGATGACCGCTTTCGTAGAAGCCACAATGGGGCAACGCAAAATTGACGTCTTCACACACCTGTGCAAGGGGGATGTGGATGAAGCATTTGCGGCGCACGAGCGCTTCGTAACTTCCTACACGGATCTTGTTGCGGAGGGTGAGTTAAAAGAATTCGATGGAGTAAGTGAATTCTTTGGAGAGTTGCGCAAGCGTGGTATTGGAATTGGCATCACGACTGGATTCCCGCGTGAAATCCTCGATCCAATTATTTTTAGCTTGGGCTGGAACGATCTTATCGACATCTCTGTGGCGGCCTCTGAAGTAGAGCTTGGTCGACCCGCCCCAGATATGATTTTTAAGACGCTAGAGATTTATAACCGAGTAAACGCTGTAGAAGTACATCCCCATGAAATTGCTGTGGCGGGCGATACCGAATCAGACATGAAAGCTGGTGTCAGCGCAGGTGCTGCTGTGGTGCTCGGGGTGACGAGCGGCGCGCACAACGAAGCTGAGTTGAGGGCTGCGGGAGCAACAGAAGTCTCCTCCACGGTACTCACACTGCTAAATCTTCTCGATTAGACGTAGTCAATTATTTACTTTTCGTACACCCATTAAACCTCCAAAGAACCCCTTTTTGTTAACAAGACAAAGTTTGCTAGTGCTACAAATCCTTAAGGGGGACTAATGCGTAAGCAATTCATTTTAGGAACCGTTGCTGCAATGGCTGTAGCACTGCTTCCAGTAGTTTCAGCTGAAACTTCATCAGCTTCGAATACTGCTATTGACTATTCTAAGTGCGCCAATCTTGCTGCTTGTGGTGGCATGGATGCACTGGTCAAGGCAGCACAAAAAGAAGGCAAGCTCAACGTAATCACACTTCCTCGTGACTGGGCTAACTACGGCGAGGCGATGGATCTTTTCTCAAAGGCATTTGGCATCAAGATCACTGATGACAATCCAGATGGCTCATCTGCTTATGAGATTCAAACAGTTCGTACAGCTCCTGCTTCAAAGGTTCCAGATGCTGTTGACGTAGGTATTACATACGGTGCTGACAATGAAAACCTCTTCTCTCCATACAAAGTCCAAAACTGGAAAGACATCACTCCTACATATAAAGATGCATCAGGTCGTTGGTACGGAGACTATGCCGGTGTAATCGCACTCTCATACGACACATCCATTCCAAAGGCTCCTCAGTCTTTCAATGATCTAAAAGATCCAGCCTTCAAAAATATGGTTGCAATCGGTGGAGATCCATCAGGTGCTCAAGAGGCCCTCATGTCAGTCTTTGCAGCGAACCTCGCAAATGGTGGAACAACTGCCAATGTCCAAAATGGAATTGATTACTTCAAGTCCCTCAAGGATTCTGGCAACTTCGTTACAGCTTTGGCTAACGGACAGAACTTACTCGCCGGTGCATACAAGGTCTCATTCTCATGGTCCTTCAACGGTCCAGGAGCAGTAGCCACTGCTGCCGCAGCAGGAAAGACAATCAAGTATGTAATTCCTTCAGATGCAGTCATCAAGGGAACCCCATACATCATGGCAATCCCATTCAATGCTCCACATCCAGCAGCTGCTCGTCTATGGACTGAATTCCTTTACTCAGAGAACAAGGGAAAGACTTCCAAGACTTTGGGCTCAACAAAGGGTATGACCGGATCAAAGATATTCGCATCGATCAACGGTGGACAGAACATCTGGATCGCAGGCGGCGCACTTCCTATCGAGTATGACGCAATGGTTGCCAAGGGAACCAATGCAGCTGCTCCAGCTGGTTATCAAATTCCAGCAGGTGCAAAGATTGTTACGCCTAGCCCAGCAGATCAAGATGCTGCCAAGGCTCTCCTTAAGGCACAGTGGCCAGCAATCGCTGGAAACTAGCCGGCTACGTAAAAGCTAAATAACGTAAATGGGAGCAGTGAGAACACCGTTTCGAATTAATCGAAACAACCCCGCAAGTGGTGTGTTCCCACTGCTCCCATTCTTTATATTCACCGGATTCTTTCTGATCTGGCCAGTAGTGGCTGTAACTCTGCGCAGCTTCAAGGGAAACAACAATGAGTGGACTTTGGCAAACTATCGCCCCATTCTTCATTCAGGCCCGTACTTTCATGCATTTGTAATATCACTGAAACTCTCTCTCATTACTGCACTTATTGGTTCGCTTCTCGGGGCATTCTTCGCATATGTCATCGTGAAATATGCACGTGGAAAATTTGGAGCGGTCATTGACTCCATATCTGCCGTATTTGCAAACTCAGGTGGAGTGCCACTTGCATTTATGTTTATTGCCGCATTCGGCACTGAAGGAATTGTTACAAAAATACTCAAAGATGCTGGCTGGGATATTTATGCGGGCCACTTCACAATTTTCTCCTTTACCGGAGTTGTAATGGTTTATTCCTTCTTCCAGGTTCCGCTCATGGTTTTGGTATTCAAACCCGCAATTGCAGGATTGCGTAGAGAATGGGAAGAAGCGAGTATTAATCTCGGAGCTTCACCTTTGACCTATTGGCGCCGGGTGGGGATTCCAATTTTGATTCCATCATTCGTTGGAGCTTTCTTTCTACTCTTTGCTGGCGGTTTCTCAGCCTATGCAACTGCGCGAGCTCTGACAGTTGGAACGGTGCCACTGGTTCCCATCATTATCGGCACTCTCGTGGACGGGAATGTCGTTTCGGATCAAACCAATCTGGGTGATGCCCTTGCCGTAGGAATGATTGTGGTAGCCACAATAGTTATGGCTGGTTATATTTGGGCGGGTAGGCAAGCAGCCAAATGGAAAAGTTCATGAAGAGTTTGAACCTTAGGTGGCCGCTTATATCTCTAGCCTCATTCTTGGCCCTCCTGATGTTTGTGGTTCCGATTTACGGTGCCACGGTTTACAGTTTTAAAGGAGCCGGCGGTAAAGGACATTCATGGGCGAACTATGAGTGGTTGATCCACCAAGATGGTTTCTATCCAGCCCTACTTACATCGCTAAAACTAGCGGTATTGGCTGCGATTCTAAATCTCTTAATAATGGTTCCAACCATGGTCTTTCTCAACCTCAAAGGCCAAAGATATAAGCCAATTATTGATTTCTTGTGCATACTTCCGTTAATTATTCCGGTGGTTTCGTTGGCCATTGGTGCTCAGGTAGCAATGCCAAAAATTCTACAAAACACCCAATACGAGCTGGTTTTCTTCTTTGTAATCATTGCCTTGCCATACACATATCGCGCTCTCGAAACCTCACTTCAAACGGTGGCACTCAAAACTCTTGTTGAGGCATCTAGAAGTTTAGGCGCATCTTGGACCAGTACAATTCTTCGAGTAATTGTTCCGGCAATTCGAAGTGGAATTACAGGCGCCCTATTCTTAACCTTTGCGCTTTCGATTGGTGAATACACAATTACTTCGTTGTTGCATTGGGAAACTTTCCCAACCTGGACAGTTGTTGCAGGGCAGCAGAATATTCTTGGTGCAATTGCGATCTCTGTCTTTAGTTTTGTTGGTGCGATTGCACTATTGGCAATCATTGCGCTGCTTCCGAAGCGAAATACTCAACGGGTAAAGGTGGATGAATGAGTAACGAGAATCGTGATAGCTGTACCCTCGAGCTAAAGGGCGTAAGTCGCCACTTTGGTGCCGTGAAGGCGCTAGATGGATTGGACCTTACCGTTGAGCCGGGAGAGATGGTGGCTCTGTTAGGTCCATCAGGGTGCGGCAAGACCACGGCGCTTCGTATTGTTGCAGGATTGGAAGTTGCCACCGAGGGCGAGTTACTGCTTAACGGGGAGCGTTATAACGAGACACCCGCTAATCGTCGTGACATGGGCATGGTCTTTCAGTCTTACTCCTTGTTTCCGAATCTGACGGTCGCCGAAAACATCGACTATGGATTGCGCGTGCGCAAGATAGATAGTGATAAGCGTCAAAAGCGTGTGGATGAGATGCTTGAGCTCGTTGCGCTTCAGAGCAAGGCTCATTCATATCCTCATCAACTCTCCGGAGGACAACAACAGCGCGTTGCACTGGCTCGTGCCCTTGCTATTCAACCTCGAGTCTTGCTGCTCGATGAACCTCTGTCAGCCCTTGATGCACAGGTGCGCGGGCAGATTCGCGAAGAGATTCGCAGAATTCAACTCGACTTAGGTATCACCACGCTCTTTGTTACTCACGATCAAGAAGAGGCGATGGCAATCTCAGACCGAGTAGGCGTTATGAGTCATGGAAGATTGGAACAGATCGATAAGCCAATCGTCTTGTATAACTCCCCGGCTACTGCTTTCGTTGCCTCATTTGTAGGGCTTGCCAATCGAATTCCTGCAGAAATCACCGCCAAAGGCAAGGCGCGGGTCCTTAATCAAAAGGTAAATATCTTGGAGAGTGCGGAACATTTTGAAGAGGGAACTCCAGTAAATGTCATTATTCGTCCTGAATCACTTGAAGTAGTGAGTGAAAATGATGAAGAAGCGACACGTGGAATTGTTGCCCTTAAGTCTTTCTTGGGACCGATGACAAAGGTCGGAATTGCAGTAGAAGGAGCCCCACTCATTCATCTCAATGTTTCAAGCAGAACAGTCCGAAAGTTGGAGATCGGCGACAGAATCGCTTTCAGAATCTCTAGCGATGAAGTGATGGCAGAGCGTGTCTGACGTCTTCACTTCGTGGCAGAAAATTGTTCGTGGTGCTCCAAATGAAAAGGGCTGGCGCACCCTTGAGTATGAAGAAGGTGAAGAGCACCGCGGTGAAGATCTAAGCGTTGAATTCAATCCAATACTTACCTTGATTCACCTGAGCGACCTTCATATCTGTGATGCGCAATCACCTGTGCGAGCCGAAATTGTGGACAGGTTTGCAGATCCTCATAATCCGATCAGCGAACATATAGGTCTGGTTGGTGCGTATCGAGCTCAAGAGATTTTGACCGCGCAAACACTAGAGTCGATGATTCAAACAACAAATCTCATCGATACAGGAATATTCTCGCAACGCCAGGTGGATGCAATTGTTATCACCGGAGATGTCACCGACAATGCACAAGCGAACGAACTTGATTGGTATCTCACTTTGCTCGATGGGGGCGAAATAGTCCCTGACTCTGGTGATCACACTCGTTGGGAAGGCGTTGCACAGACCGATCCCGCGACCTACGATCCCTCATATTGGAATCCAGAGGGAACTCCCGCAGGCTGTATAGAGGATTACCCGCGCGCCTTGTATGGATTCCCTACAGTCCAAGGTCTCACGGATGCAGTTCGTCAGCCATTCGTCGCAACTGGTACTAAACATAAGTGGCTTGCAACTCACGGGAATCATGATGCGTTGCTCCAAGGAACGGTTCCGAGTGATGACGTTCTGCAGGCATTTGCTGTTGGCAATCAGAAGTTAACTGAACTCTCACCCTCACTAGATTTGCAAGAGTTTGTGTCTAAATGGAGCGAGGTGGGGCCGGCGGCATACCCACCACTAGACGGTGGCAAGGTTCGCTTCATTGAACCAGATCCACGTCGCCGGGCTAATCAACCCAGCGATTGGGCGAAGATACATTTGAGTTGCTCACATGATGGTCATGGTTTGACGGCCGATAACGTCACTCATGGCACCAAATATTGGTTTAAAGATCTTGGAAATATTAGGTTAATTTCTTTGGATACTGTCAATATTCATGGCGGTTGGCAAGGGTCTATCGATGAATCGCAATTCTTGTGGCTAAAGCGCGTGTTGAGTGATGTAGCGCCACAATATTTCGTTCTCTTGTCGCATCATCCTCTGCATACTTTGTATAACGATTACACACCGATAAATATGGATCGACGGGTATGTGTAGAAGAGCTGACTCAAGAACTGTTAAAACACGATCGGATCATCGCTTGGCTGGCCGGTCATAATCATGAAAATGAGATTCGATTTATTGGCGATGAAGCGGGATTTGGATTTTGGCATGTGATGACAGCTTCTCTCATAGATTGGCCACAGCAGGGTCGACTTCTGGAATTCTTCGAGAACGAGAGCCACATTGCAATAGCTAGCACAGTCTTTGATCATCAGAGCCCTGTCGATCTCGAAGAGGCAACCACGAATCTTGCCAGTCCAATAAATCTCGCTGGATTGTCGCGACTTCTCTCGGCAAATGATTGGCAGAGACGAGGTGGACGTTTCGACCTAGAAAATATGGCCGGTGAGGTAAGTGATCGCAACAGAATCTTATGGTTGAAAAAAGTTGGTAAGGACGAATAATGAGCAGGGTATTTTCAGAGATTGAATTACTCTTCCAGGAAAGGATCGCCGAGGAATACCTTGGCGAAGATGTAAAACTCGTTGAACATATGTTGCAGTGCGGCGACCTTGCGCGCGTTACCGGGGCTCCAGATTATTTAATTGTTGCCTCCTTGCTGCATGACATTGGACATCTTCTTGTTGAGGATGCCGAAGATGGTCATGCATCGGGAGTTGATCTACGCCATGACTTTGTCGGTGCGCAATGGTTAGAAGAGCGTTTCCCCGCAACGGTAAGTGAGCCAGTGCGGTTGCATGTAGCGGCCAAGAGATATTTAGTTACGACCAACCATGACTACCTCTCTAAACTTTCACACGCCAGTGTTCAAACTTTGTACATGCAAGGTGGACCGCTCAACCAAGAAGAAGTGATTGACTTCATATCTCGAGAGGGCGCAGAAGATGCTGTGCGTGTTCGACTCTGGGACGACCTTGCAAAGGTGCGAGGCAAGGCCACTTCATCTCTAGCAGATTTCAAAAGCGCCATCGATTCATTGGCCATAGAGCGCGAATAATTCTGAAGGTAACAAAGTGTTTACTCAAGGTGCCTTCAATAACAGCTCCCCAGGTACTAGACTCTTAAATATGGAAGTAAGTGTTTACGGATCAGTTGACGCCACTCCCGTTTACGGCGACCCCGCTCTCCAAGGGTCGACCCTCCCACGTGTGATTGCGGTCTACTCGGACGATCAGACGGTTCGGGCCGCGGTAAGCGCCGCCCTGGGCAAGAAACTTCCTGGTGAAGAGCGGGAGCACAAGGTTTTGGATTTTGCCACGGCCGACGCCCTTCGTCAGTACTTGGGGGATAAGCGGAAGGTAGACCTCTTTATCCTCGATGGTGAGGCGGTCCCCGAGGGGGGTCTCGGTCTAGCTCATGGCCTTAAAGATGAACTTATTGATTGCCCACCAATAATGGTGATTAT
>CAIMNT010000108.1 GCA_903842855.1 uncultured Actinomycetes bacterium | reverse complement strand
CAACGCGAGCAAACTTGGAGTAGCCATAAGCATCCTCGTAGGTGAGGCGGCCGCCTGTGAGAACTCCGACGCGCTTACCCTTTAATCCCACAGCAGCAGCTGCGATCGCCTCCGGCCATGAGGCCTCATGAAGCTCACCATCTGCACCGCGAACCAATGGATGTCTGACACGCTCACGTGAGGTCAAATATTTAAAGGCCCAACGACCCTTGTCACAGTTCCACTCTTGGTTTACGTCTGGGTCATCGCCCGCTAGGCGACGCAAGGTCTTGTCCCGACGGATATCGGTACGCAGATCGCAACCAGATGCACAGTGCTCACATGCCGAGTCGACAGAGACTAAATCAAATGGGCGAGCGCGGAAGCGATAGGAAGTTCCGGTCAGGGCACCGACTGGGCAGATCTGAACGGTATTTCCAGAGTAATAAGACTCAAAGGGATCGTTCTCGTAGATACCGACTTGTTGCAGCGCCCCACGCTCATTCAAAGTAATAAATGGATCGCCGGCGATCTCGTTGGAGAAACGAGTGCAACGAGCGCAAAGCACGCACCGCTCACGATCGAGCAACACTTGGGAAGAGATATGAATTGGCTTCTCAAAGGTGCGCTTAGTACCTTCAAATCGTGACTCGGGACGTCCAGCCGACATCGCCTGATTCTGTAGCGGGCATTCACCGCCCTTGTCGCAGACGGGACAATCAAGTGGGTGATTAATAAGTAAGAACTCCATGATTCCCTCTTGTGCCTTCGCGGCTACAGGTGAAGTCAATTGAGTCTTTACAACCATTCCATTTTCAACCGGCATTGTGCACGAAGCTTGTGGCTTCGGAAAAGCTCGGCCATTGATCTCAACATCGACTAGACATTGGCGGCAGGCTCCAGCCGGAGAGAGCAAGGGATGATCGCAGAAACGAGGGATCTCTACTCCGAGTTGCTCGGCAGCGCGAATGATGAGAGTTCCCTTTGGAACAGTTACTTCTACTCCATCAATAACCGCGGTAACGGTCTCAACTGCAGTTACAGCTTGCTCTGGCGTCATTTAAGCACCTGCCGTTTCAAAGAGCGTCGAAGCAATTGGATCAAAGGGACATCCACCGATGTTGAGGTGCTGAATATATTCATCGCGGAAATATTTAAGTGAGGAGATGATTGGTGAGACAGCACCATCGGCAAGAGCGCAGAATGAACGTCCTGCAATGTTGTCGCAGAGGTCAAGCAACTTAGTGAGATCTGCTTCTGTGCCCTTGCCTGCTTCCAGATCTTTCATGATCTGTACTAACCACCAGGTACCTTCACGGCAGGGGGTGCACTTGCCACACGACTCGTGTTTGTAGAACTCCACCCAGCGAAGCACTGCGCGCACAACACACGTTGTTTCATCGAAGATCTGTAGCGCTTTGGTGCCGAGCATAGAACCTGCGGCAGAAACACCTTCATAATCAAGCGGTACATCCAGATGTTCCGCAGTAAACATTGGGGTAGATGAACCACCAGGGGTCCAGAACTTAAGTTCGTGACCGGAGCGAATTCCACCTGCGAGCTCCAGGATCTCACGCAGCGTGATTCCCAAAGGTGCCTCGAATTGGCCAGGGTTGGCAACGTGGCCAGAGAGGGAATACAAGGTGTATCCCTTGCTCTTCTCGGTACCCATTGCCTGGAACCACTCAACACCATTGCTAATGATTGATGGAACAGAGGCGATTGACTCCACATTGTTCACAACAGTTGGCATGGCGTAGAGACCTGCGATTGCAGGAAATGGTGGACGTAGACGTGGTTG
>CAIMNT010000107.1 GCA_903842855.1 uncultured Actinomycetes bacterium | reverse complement strand
TCTTCAATATTTACGCCCTCTTTAGCCCAAGCAATCTTCTTATACTCTTTAGGAATATCAGCTGCCCGTTGAGGTAAATCTCGGATATGGCCGACGCTAGCCTCGACGATGTAATCATCGCCGAGGTAGCCGCCAATTTTGCGTGCTTTTGCTGGTGATTCAACAATCACTAGCTTCTTTAATACACGCGCCATTAATATCCTAAGTTAGCTCTGAGGAGAAACTGGATCTACAGGTTAGTACTAGTAAGTGATCGATGTCGATTGACGTCGATTACGAATCAGAGCCGCAACGATAAGTAGGGCTGCGAAAATACCGATCAGGGTGCTGGTGCTCTCGCGACCACCAAGTGCCATACCAACAATTGCTGGTGTGATTAGTAAACCAACTAGGTTCATAACCTTAATTAGCGGATTAATTGCAGGGCCGGCGGTGTCCTTAAATGGATCTCCTACGGTATCTCCGACAATTGTTGCAGTGTGGGCATCTGAACCCTTGCCGCCGTAATTTCCATCTTCAACCATCT
This sequence comes from uncultured Actinomycetes bacterium, assembly GCA_903842855.1. Taxonomy (GTDB): domain Bacteria; phylum Actinomycetota; class Actinomycetes; order Nanopelagicales; family Nanopelagicaceae; genus PALSA-747. The sequence continues at coordinate 6,646 of CAIMNT010000107.1, read as the reverse complement.
TCTTGGCATTGTCCCAAGCGCCACCTGAGTTAGATAGGAAAACTGCCATCAAGGTGCCGGTGCCGATAGCACCAGCTAGATATGCGCCAAGAGCGCCGACGCCAAGGCCAAAGCCAACTGCAATTGGTGCCATCACAGCTAATAGACCTGGTGTTGCAAGTTCGCGTAATGAATCGCGAGTACAGATATCAACGACGCGGCCATATTCTGGCTTTTCAGTGCCCTTCATGATTCCTGGGTGCAACTTAAATTGATTACGAACTTCCATCACCACTGCGCCAGCTGCACGCGAAACTGCATTTACAGCTAGACCAGAGAATAGGAATACAACTGCAGCTCCGATAATCAAACCAACTAGGTTACGCGGATCAGCTACATCGAGAATTCCTTGGAATTGCAAATTCTTAACTAGATCAACCGTTGTTGAACCAGCATCTGAAACTGCCAACTTAATCGCATCGGTAAAAGCACCAAAGAGAGCTGTTGCAGCAAGTACTGCTGTTGCAATTGCAATTCCCTTGGTGATTGCCTTTGTCGTATTTCCAACGGCATCAAGTGAGGTGAGAATCTGAGCACCTTCGCCCTTTACATCACCAGACATCTCAGCAATACCTTGTGCATTATCTGAAATTGGCCCGAAGGTATCCATAGCCACGATTACACCAACTGTAGTTAGCAAACCAGTTCCGGCAAGTGCGATCGCTAGAAGTGAGAGAACGATTGAACCGCCGCCTAATAGGAAGGCGCCAAATACCGCAGCTGCAATTAGGAGTGCACTGTAAACAGCTGATTCAAATCCAACTGAAATACCAGCCAAAATAACGGTTGCTGCGCCTGTCTGTGATGAAGCTGCAACGTCATTTACTGGGCGCTTGCCAACTTCAGTGAAGTAACCTGTTAGTAATTGAATTGCTGCAGCTAGACCGATACCAATTAGAACTGCGCCAATTGCAAGAATACGTGGGTTAGTTTTTCCATATTCAGCTGCTTGTTCTGGAGTTAGTCCAAGTAATTTACTGAAGCTATCTGGCAGGTAGGTAAAGGTAGCTAGCGCTGTTAGAACAGCGCTGATAATTGCAGATAGGAAGAAGGAGCGGTTAATTGCTGACATTGCGCTCTTATCTGTTGGGCGCATGCGAGTTAGGAAGATTCCAATAACTGCGGTAACAATTCCGATGGCTGGCACGATCAGTGGATAGATCAAACCAGCGTTACCGAAGCCAGCCTTACCAAGAATTAACGCTGCAACAAGTGTTACGGCATATGACTCGAATAAATCTGCAGCCATACCAGCACAGTCACCAACGTTGTCGCCTACATTGTCGGCAATTGTTGCTGGGTTACGTGGGTCATCTTCGGGGATACCCTTTTCAACTTTACCAACTAAGTCGGCTCCGACATCTGCCGCCTTGGTAAATATGCCGCCTCCCACACGCATGAACATCGCGAGCATTGCAGCACCAAAACCAAATCCTTCGAGAACCTCTGGGGCATTTTCACGATAGAGGATCACAACGAGCGAGGCACCCAGTAGTCCTAATCCGACTGTGGTCATACCTACGACGCCACCCGTACGGAAGGCGATCTTTACCGCATTCTCAGCTGATCTCTGCCTGGCCGCTTCAGCAACGCGGACATTGGCGCGAACTGCCAACCACATTCCGTTGTAACCAACCGCTGCGCTGAAGAGCGCACCAAGTAAGAAGAAGATAGAACGACCGATGCGGATATCAGCGTGTCCTGGGAGTGCGAAGAGGAGCACAAAGACGATCGCTACAAAGACTGAGAGTGTTCTGAACTGTCGGTTGAGATAGGCGGCTGCGCCTTCTTGGACCGCCGCCGCGATCTCTTTCATCTTCTCTGTTCCATCGGACTGGGCTAGAACTTGAGCGCGTAGACCATATGCAATGGCCAGTGCGAGCAGAGAGACTCCAAGCACGATAAAGACATAAATTAAGTTAGTTCCGGTGACTTGCACGGATGTCGTCACTATTTTGACTCCTCATTGAGTGGATAGGGGCGGTCGGGGGGATCTAGTTTCTTTTAAGGGTCTTCCTAAGGGTTGAAAGGTTACACATATATATAAGGTGTATGACAATTTTCAGCCACCAATCAGTATCCTTTAGCCCCTATGAGCTTTATAAGCGTCACCTCAGCCCTCAACTCCAACTACTCGTTGGCCATCATTTTCGCCATTTTGGCCCTTGAGACTGGACTCCCACTCATCATCGGGCTGCCGGGAGATACCCTCTTAATTACCGCGGGCCTCTTCGCTGCCGGTATTGGTTCGACTCACGGCCATCACCTCAATATCGCGCTGGTCGCGATCGGCGCCCCTGTTTCGGCAATTATCGGCTCTCAATTTGGGCATTGGTTGGGCTGGCATTACGGCATCAGGATATTTAGTAAACCAGATTCAAAATTTTTCGACCCTGGCAAGATCAAATCTGCGGAGAAATACATCACCAAATATGGCCGCGGTCGGGCCATCGTTCTCGGTCGTTTTATCCCAGTAGTTCGTGGACTTATCAATCCACTCTCCGGAATTATTCGCGTGCCTTTTAAGACCTTTGCATTTTGGAATGTTTTTGGCGCGATTATTTGGACTCAAGTCCTTATCTGGGGCGCGTATGCGGCGGGAAATACCTTCGCAAACACGATCTCAAAGTATCTGACCGATATCGTCCTCGCAATTGCTGCAATTACCGTCATCCCACTTGGTTGGGAGATCTTCAAAGAGTGGCGCAGTCGCAAACACCTCTCCTAATTATTTATAAACCGAGATCTGCCAACTGATACGCGGCGCGGTATTCCAAACCAGCTTCCGAAACGGTCTGGGCTGCTCCACGCTCAACGATCACGGCAACTCCAACCACTATTGCGCCTGCTTCCTTAAGTGCTTCTACCGCCGTTAATACAGAACCTCCGGTTGTAGAAGTATCTTCCACCGCGAGTACTCGCTTACCCGCAACATCGGGACCTTCGATTCTTCTCTGTAAGCCGTGAGCTTTCTCCGCCTTACGGACAACAAAAGAGTCGAGTTTTCTTCCTTGGCGACCAGCCACATGCATCATCGCGGTTGCGACTGGATCGGCTCCTAAAGTTAAACCACCTACCGCTTCATAATCCCAATCCTTGGTGAGTTCAAGCATTACTTCCCCAACGAGTGGAGCGGCGATTGCATCAAGGGTTATGCGACGAAGGTCGACGTAATTGTCTGCCTCTTTGCCAGAAGAGAGATTCTCCTTTCCGTGAACAACTGCCTTTTTAAGTATTTCGGATTTAAGTTGCTCACGTGAGGTCATGGCGAAACCCTATCTACTCTTCTTTATAAATCACCACACTCTGCCCGATCTGCTTAACCAGGGCGCGCGGTGGGTTGGCTGCCATCAGAGCATCAACCTCGGTCCGCAATTTTGCAACCTCAAGGGCCATATTTGCTACGGCAGATTCCAACTCCATAATCCTTTTGATTCCTGCAAGGCTGATTCCATCTCCAACGAGGCGTTGTATGTTTCGAAGCGAGGCAATATCGCGCAAGGAGTAACGACGGCCCCTGCCACTGGCTCTGCCAGGTGAGACCAAGCCCATGCGATCGTATTGACGCAGTGTTTGTGGGTGCATCCCTGATAACTCTGCGGCAACCGAAATTACATATACAGCTTGATCATCATCTGGATGTAATTCTGGATTCATGCTCCGGCCCTCTCCTTGAGGTGGATGCGTGGCGACTCTGCCTTGGTTAACTCGGCAAAGGCCTCCAACGCTCCTTTGGCCTTAGTATCTAAACGCTGTGGGACGTGAACTTCAACGGTAATAAGCAGGTCACCACTTTGAAAATCTTTAGTGACTCCCCGACCTTTAACACGCAGGACCTTTCCATTTTGAGTTCCAGGTGCCAACCGCACTGTGACATCTTCGCCGCTCAACGTGGGGACAGCAATATCGGCACCTAGGGCAGCTTCGGTAAAGGTGACAGGAAGTGTCATCAACAGATTGTTTCCGTCGCGAGTAAAGACAGGGTGCTTGGTGACATGGATAATGATGAAGAGATCTCCAGGCCCTGCAGGGCCTGTGGCACCGCGCCCCTTAAGTTTGATCTTTCCACCATCTTTAATCCCCGCTGGAACTCGAGTGGTGATTGTCTGGTCGCCAACACGAAGTGTTATCTCACGACCGAAGATAGCGTCGCGAAATGAGATAGTTGTTTCAGTCTGTAAATCTTGTCCGCGGCGTGGAGCTCGACTACCTCCACCAAAGAGTGTTGAGAATATGTCGTTTGGTGACCCTCCACCAAAAATATCTTCGAAGCCCGCCCCCGAGAATCCGCCAGCTTGACTCTGCTGACCTCCGCGGGGAACGCGACCCGATGTGAAAGCATCGCGCATCTCTTGATACTCCGCGCGCTTCTTATCATCTGAGAGAACTTCGTAAGCTTCTGAGACCTCTTTAAAGCGGTCCTCTAGCTTCTTATCGCCCTTGGTCTTATCAGGATGTAGATCTTTCGCCAATTTCCGATAGGCCTTCTTAATCGCAGCGGCGTCATCGTTTTTAGACACGCCAAGAATCTTGTAGAGATCTTTCTCGTACAGATCCTTGGCGGCCATTTAGCTCAACTTCCTTCTTTGTTAATTATTTATTCTGGATCGGTCACAATCACTTGTGCCGGACGGAGAACTCTCTCCTTAAATTTATAACCGGGACGCAAAACTTTTGTGACTTGTGTTTCGGTTACTGCAGAGGAGGTCTCGTGCATGAGCGCCTCGTGGATATGCGGATCAAATGCCACTCCTGTATCTACAAACTTAGTGAGACCTAATTTTGTAGTCGTGTTAGTGAGTTGATCGGCTACCGCCTTGAAACCACCGGTGAGTTCACCATGCTCTTGGGCACGATCAATATCATCTAGTGCTCCGAGTAGTTGAGATAGAACTATTCCAGTCACAACTTCAGCAGATTCAATACGCTCTTTATCGACGCGCTTGCGGTAATTCTGAAAGTCGGCTTGCAGACGTTGTAGGTCGCTGGTGAGTACAGCTACTGGATCAACTTCTGCAATCGCCTCGGCGACTGCGTCAGAGAGCGCTTGTTCAGCACTCTCTGCGCCAGTTGGTTCTTCAACCATTACTGCTCTTCTACAATCTCTGCATCCTCTACTCCATCATCGGCCTTTGGTGCCTCTGATGCAGATGCAGCATTAGCCGCATAGAGAGATGCTCCAAGCTCTTGGCTCAAGGTTGAGACCTTCTCGGTAGCCGACTTAATTGCACTCACATCGGTTCCAGTCAAGGCGCTCTTGAGATCAGCAAGTGCACTTTCAACATCAGATTTCTTTGATGCGGCATCGCCTTGAGAAAGCTTCTCTTCATTGTCCTTGATGAATTTTTCTGTTTGGTAGACAAGACTGTCGCCGATATTGCGAGTCTCTGCTTCATCACGGCGCTGCTTATCTTCCTCAGCGTGTGCTTCAGCATCCTTCACCATGCGATCGATCTCTTCCTTGGATAGAGATGAACCACCGCTAATGGTGATCTTCTGCTCCTTGCCGGTTCCAAGATCCTTTGCAGCTACGTGCAAAATACCGTTAGCGTCAATATCGAAGGTGACTTCAATTTGTGGGATTCCACGAGGCGCTGGCGCGATTCCCGTGAGCTCAAACATTCCTAGGCGCTTGTTAGTGCTAGCAATTTCACGCTCGCCTTGGAAGACCTGAATTTGTACAGCAGGCTGATTGTCATCAGCTGTTGTGAAAATTTCAGAGCGCTTGGTTGGGATAGTGGTGTTCTTCTCAATCAACTTTGTCATTACACCACCCTTGGTCTCGATACCGAGAGAGAGGGGAGTGACGTCGAGAAGAAGAATGTCCTTAACATCTCCCTTGAGTACGCCAGCTTGTAACGCAGCACCAACGGCAACAACCTCATCAGGATTAACTCCTTTGTTAGGTTCTTTTCCGCCTGTGAGTTCGCGAACCAAATCAACGACAGCAGGCATACGGGTTGATCCACCGACAAGTACAACATGATCGATATCGGCGATCGGAATTCCAGCGTCCTTGAGAACAGTCTGGAATGGAGCCTTGCATCGTGCAAGTAAATCCGCGGTCATGCTCTGGAACTGTGCCCGCGTAATTGTCTCGTCCAAGAAGAGTGGATTCTTCTCAGCATCGACCGTGATGTATGGAAGGTTGATTGATGTTTGGGCAGATGATGAAAGTTCGATCTTCGCTTTCTCAGCAGCTTCACGAACGCGCTGCATGGCCATCTTGTCTTTTGTGAGGTCGATGCCGTTTGACTTCTTAAAAGTGGCAACGAGGTGGTCGATCAGAGCCTGATCCCAGTCATCTCCACCTAAATGGTTATCTCCATTGGTTGCCTTAACTTCAATGACGCCTTCTCCCATTTCAAGGAGTGAGACGTCGAATGTTCCGCCACCAAGGTCGAATACCAAGATTGTTTGTTCCTTATCGCCCTTATCAAAACCATATGCAAAGGCTGCAGCGGTTGGCTCGTTGACGATACGCAAGACATTAAGACCTGCAATCTCTCCAGCTTCCTTGGTTGCTTGACGCTGAGCATCATCGAAATATGCAGGAACAGTAATAACAGCATCTGAAACTGTGTCACCTAGATATGACTCTGCATCG
>CAIMNT010000106.1 GCA_903842855.1 uncultured Actinomycetes bacterium | reverse complement strand
TGCCACATAGGCGCCTACATGGCTCATATCTAGATTCTATCCTTCAAATCCCTAGTTCTGTCTCTTAGCGATTGACCCCAACATCTGATCGATAGTCACGCGCGCCGCTTGGCGAGCGCTCTCTAGGTTGTGAATGTGGTTAGCGATAATGGCAAAGGCGTACTGGCTTGCTCCAACCGTAACAAACCCTGCCAAACTGACCGTGGTGTTGATCCAACCTGTCTTTGCGTGGACGAGTCCAACGGCGCCTGGAGCATCATTTACAAACCTAGTCTTAAGCGTCCCCGTCTCGCCCGCGGTTGGAAGTCCAGCGATGATCGGCTGAAATTTCGAATTGTCAGATATCGCGACAAGAAGATCTGCCACCTCTCGGGCGCTGACCCGAGTCTCATGCGAAAGTCCATTGCCATCAAGAATATGCATAGAAGCGTGTGGAACCCCCAGATCAGTCAAAACCTTTTCAAAGGCCGCCTGTATTCCCGCCGCATCTGTCCCAAAACCCAATGTGTGGGCAGCTAATCGAGCCAAACGATCTGCCAAAACATTATCGCTGTAGAGCAATGTGAATTCAACAATTTTGCCCAGCTTGGGCGATTTAATCGAAGCAATCTCGTTTGTCGCATCGGCGACGGTATTTACTTTTACCGCGTTGATAGTCAGTCGTCCAGAAAAATATCGTTTTATTGCGGCGATATCTAAGGCATACATGTTGTTGTAGTCCAAGGTAATGGTCCTTGTGCCCGGATGCAGCGCTAATACCTTATTAATCAGTGTCGGAAAGAATGCGCGTTGATACTTCTGTTGCTCAAAGGGACTCTCGGTAATCCACGGATCTCCACTGCCGGCCAGGAGATATGTATCTGGAACCGCTGTCTCGCTAATGGTTGTCTTAAAGACCATATCTGCACTGAGTGCGCTCAAGACAGTCGTCATCGAAAACAATTTAAGGACAGAGGCCGGGGCTCTACCAATATCGGGATCCAGTGAATAGAGCGTCTCGTGCGTGGTGGGATCAATCACAACAATCCCCGGATGATTCAGCGTTGGAGAGGCAGACAACTTAATAAATATCGTTGGAATCGCAAGAGCTTGTGCAGGTACCACCGATGAGACCAGAAATGAAAAGGCGACCGAACCGATGAGCGCCAATGATCTCCTGCGAAGCATGGGGTGATTATGCCTGCCAAGTATGGGAATTCATGGATTAGGGTGGCGGGGTGGCTGCAGAAATTGGACCAGGCGAATTCTTTCCCGTTGTTGGTGTCGGAGCTCACGAAAAACCCTGGCCGAGCGATCCTAGGCTCGATCCAGAACTCCTTGAAAACGGCGACCGCCGTAACGTTCTAGATCACTACAGGTACTGGAAGGTTGAAGCGATAGTTGCCGACCTCGATACCAAACGCCATCCTCTACAAATCGCCATCGAAAATTGGCAGCACGATTTAAACATTGGCTCGGTTGTAAGAACTGCAAATGCCTTCAATGTGAGTTACGTACATATCGTCGGAAAACGAGACTGGAATCGCCGCGGCGCGATGGTGACAGATAAATATCTCCATGTAGTACATCACCCGACTGTTGCTGACTTTGCTACGTGGTGCAAGGAGAATGACACGCCAATAATTGGCATAGATAATCTGCCAGTCTCACAACAGCTAGAAAATTATCCACTTCCCGAAAAATGCGTCCTCTTCTTTGGCCAAGAAGGCGCTGGGATGTCGGATGAGGCGGTCGCCATTTGTTCAGTAGTTCTCGCAATAGCACAGTATGGATCGACACGTTCCATGAACGCCTCTGCAGCAGGTGCAATAGCGATGTATGCCTGGGCGATGCAGAATTTAAACCCGCATCTCTAGCAAACTAATTAATCTTCTATTACCTCAGTAACAGAAGTTAGTCGGCGTTCAATCTCATCAGCTTCATCAACGCGACCGAGTTGGCGCAGAACTCCTGCAATATGGCGTTCAATTTCGACGATAAATTCAAAATCTTTCCACTCGCTCTCGGTGGCGATTTCCAGAACTCGCTCCAACGTATCTAGGCCATCTTGCTCTTCACCGGTGAGGATCTGAGCCTTACCAACCTCTAGGAGTGAGTAGGTCTCTCGGCGATGATCATGCGCTGTAACAAAGACATCGAGCGATTTCTGTGCAGCGATGAGCGCATCTTCGCCAAGTCCAAGTTCCACAAGGGCATGGGCGATCTTTTGATCACAACGCGCCACATTGATTACCTCTTTAAGGCTCTTAAATAGTGCCCGTGCCTCGCGGAAGGCCTCAAGAGATTTTTCATGCTGGCCAAGCTCGCGGTGGGCACAACCAATGAGGTGAAGATCGTTAGCCGCACCAGACTCATTGCCGTCCACTAAATGCTCTTGTACGCATTCGCGCATGCATTCGATGGTCTTCTCGTAGTCCTTGGCGCCGAAGCACCACTCACCGAGAGTGCAGGCTAAGTCGATTGCTAAAGGGGATTTGGATTCCCGCAGAAGATCAACCGCCTTACTCATCGCGGTTGCTGCCTCAGAGTTTCGCTTTAATTGGTTGAGGTTATAGCCAATCGCTGAGTACGCCTGAGCTAATCCATCGGCAGGGGCAACTGCCCCTAACTCGGTATAGATATCTCGGGCGGTTTCCGCGAGCGCAAGTGCCTCGTCGTATTGGCCGCGGGCATAAATTCGAGCGCTTAATTCATAATAAGTATTTGCACGTTCCAGACCGGTGGTTTCAGGTATGCGCTCCCACAACATCTCCTCAGTGACGATGTCATCTAAGCCGTTGTCTTCATCTTCGCTCAAGGTTTTACCCCCTGTATGCCCTAGGTCACTTGTCAAGACGCTTCCCACGCCGGAAGGCGCATGACTGAGTGCTTCCCTTACAGTAGCAACTCACGGCATAACCGTGCAGCGCAACGCAGGAAGTATCCTTACGTCGTGACCCTCGATCGACGTCGATTTCTGAGAAACAGCGCAGCAGTCGCTGGAGCAACGCTCATTTCGGGTATTTCGGAGCTAGGGTTTGATTCAGATACGGCCAACGCCGCTAACCCCGATATTGCACATGGTTCGCGAAAGAGCCCACAGGTTGCGTTAACTTTTCACGGCGCCGGGGATCCAGCCCTTGTTCAGAAACTGCTAGCAATTTTTAAAAGCAGTGCAACCCCAGTGTCAGTATTTGCGATTGGAAAATGGTTGCAGGGTTATCCCACCGTGGCGAAGCAGATGCTGGACGCTGGGTATGACTTAGGTAATCACACGATGAACCATTACCAAATGAAAACTCTCGACGCCAGGCAGGTGGATGCAGAGATTGCGGGATGCGCCGCAGAACTTAAGAAATTAATAGGGAACCACGGAAAGTGGTTTCGCCCATCGGGCACTCAGTACTCAAACGCCATTATCCGCAGCGCAGCACTGAAATATGGATACCGTCAGTGCATTGCTTACGATGTTGACTCTCACGACTATCAAGATGTGGGAAAGCGCATTGTGCTAGCCGACATCGGCAAATCTATTAAGAATGGAAGTATCGTGAGTTTGCACTTCGGACATCAAGACACCATCGATGCCATGCCGACTCTGCTGGAAAATCTGCACGCTAAAGGGCTAACCCCCGTCACGTTGACCACACTGCTTGGAGCATAAATAATGAAGAGATCCGCCATTGTTCTGGCATTAATTGCGATTTCTATTCCATTTAATGTACAAGCGGCGACTCCTTTGGCGGGAATGCCACCTGTGACAAATCCAAGCGATATATATGCGGCAGATCGCCCTAACCAATTAAGTCCCGTCGTCGCCAATTTTCCAGAACGCGTTTACGTGCCAAATCACACTAGCAATACCGTTACCGAGATTGACCCAAAGACCTTCAAAATTATTCGGACCTTCGCAGTTCCCAGGGGTCCACAGCATGTAGTTCCATCCTGGGATCTAAAAACTCTTTGGGTGAACGATGATGAGGGCAACCACCTCACACCGATTGACCCTATGACTGGCCTGCCTGGCAAATCTATATATGTCCACGATCCGTACAACCTTTATTTCACACCAAACGGCAAATACGCCATGGTGATGGCCGAGGCAGATAAAGAGATAGTTTTTCGAGATCCCCACACCATGGCAATTAAGAAGATTGTTCACGTCTCG
>CAIMNT010000105.1 GCA_903842855.1 uncultured Actinomycetes bacterium | reverse complement strand
GACTTTAGGCTTGATTGAAGGCTGACCATATGAGTCATGAGAGTTGCAATCGTCACAGAGAGTTTCTTGCCTCAGGTCAACGGCGTCACCAATTCAGTCTTACGAGTCCTGGAATTCTTAGAATCCCAGGGACACCAAGCGATGGTTATCGCACCCGAGTCCGACGGCGGGCCACGTGAGTATCACGGAGCCAGAATCAAAAGGGTACCTGCACTACCGCTGCACTCGATTCTGCCAATTGGCCTGCCGGTCGCGGTTCCCTCACGCAAGCTCGAATATCTGATTGATGGATTTGCTCCCGACGTTCTGCACTTAGCTTCACCCTTTGCACTCGGCGGCTACTCCGCTCGAATCGCACGTCGCTTGGGCCTTCCATCACTTTCGATCTATCAGACCGATCTTGCGGGCTTCGCGCGCCACTATGGAATGAATATCGCGCACAGCTCACTGCGCAAGATCGTAGGAAAGATTCATACCAGCACCGATCGCACCCTGGCGCCATCCACGGCTGCCTGCGGTGATCTGCGCGAACAAGGCGTTCCCAATGTCCACCTGTGGCGACGAGGAGTTAATACCTCGCTCTTTCATCCGTCCAAGCGCGATGAACTCCTCCGTCACTCGTGGGGCGTTCCAGACAAATTGGTTGTGGGTTATGTCGGACGGCTTGCAAATGAGAAGCGAATCGCTGATCTTGCAGTCCTAGATCGCGATCCCCGAGTTCAACTTGTCATTGTTGGTGAAGGTCCTGCGCGCGAAAAATTAGAACGCGAACTTTCACATGCGATCTTTACTGGTTTCAAATCGGGGGAAGAGTTGGGGACTGCATACGCCAGCTTCGATTTATTTATTCATCCTGGGCCCAACGAAACTTTCTGTCAGGCGGTGCAAGAGGCGCTCTCTGCAGGAACTCCGTGCATCGTTCCATTGACAGGTGGTCCGGCAGATTTGGTGACCAACGGCGCCACGGGTTACATCATCGATACAAGTGACTCTGATGCACTGCATGCAACAGTTGAACACTTTATGGAACGCACAGATCGCTCTGAGATGTCACTATTAGCACGAGACTCGGTCGAAACGCGTACGTGGGGAGCGATCAATCATCAACTAATAAATCATTACCGCGCTGTTATCGAATCGCGACATCCGGCAAGCTATCCAGTTGGAGCAGTGGCATGAGAATCGTTCACGTTGCGAACTTCTACGGACCAAACTCAGGTGGAATTAAAACAACGTTGCATGAATTGGGGCGCGGCTACCTCAAGTACGGCCACGACTTTATTTACATCGTTCCCGGCTCTCAGTTCTTGCAAGAGCAGACTCCTTATGGTCGCAAGATCACACTCCCCAGTGTCATGCTTCCTGGAAGCGGCAACTATCGCATCATAAGATCCAATAAGGCGCTGCGTGCCTTGATCCTTGAACTCGCTCCAGATCGGATTGAGATTTCAGATCGCTTTACTCTGCGCGGGATCGGAAAATTTGCGCGAAAACAGCGCATACCTACCGTGGTCTTTAGCCACGAAACGTTGCGCGGCCTGGCCAATCGCTTTCTTCCCGCCTGGCTCCCCCGCACCGCAATGGTCAATTGGCATAACCGCAGATTGTCTGCCCTCTTTGATCATGTCGTTGCGACGACTGAGTTTGCCGCAGCAGAGTTTCGCGAAATTGGCGCTAAGAATTTGGTGAAGATCCCCCTGGGGGTTGATCTCACCAATTTCAGCCCAGAGCACCGCACCAAGTCCTATCGCGAGGAACTCCTAGAGGGTTCGCAATTCTTATTGGTCCACTGCGGACGGCTATCTCCGGAGAAAGATCCGCAACGCTCAATCGAGGCGTTAATAGAACTTCGTGCACGTGGAATCGATGCCCGCTTGGTAATCGTTGGCATCGGACCTATGTGGAAGAAGATTCGTCTCATGGCCAAGGGTTTACCTGTAACTACATTGGGCTACATCGCAGATCGCAAGCGCGTTGCAGCCATCTTGGCCTGCGCAGATATCTCACTGGCGCCCGGACCGCTAGAAACCTTCTGCTTATCAGCTCTGGAATCACTCGCCAGTGGAACTCCTGTTGTTGCATCAAAGAGCAGCGCAGTTGGTGAGTTCTTGAAAATCGATCAGAAGTATCCTGCAGGTGCTGTTGCAGCCGACAACGGAGTTGCCTTTGCTGATGCCATCGAATCCCTATTGTCTCGCCCACGGTTACGCACCGTCGCACGAAGCTCTGCCGAAGCACTGCCATGGGATAGGACAATTCAATTGATGATGATGTTGCACGGGATTGAAGGGATAGGTAGTAAAGCTCCGCAGGCAATCACGAAGAGAAAGTTGATGGCTGCATCATGACCGTACTTGCGCCGCAACAGACGATGCCGATTCGCTTCACGGTTATTGGTGACTCTGCCGCCTTTGGCACTGGTGATACCGATCTAGATGGAAATCCACGAGGCTGGGGCTATTACTTAAGCCAGGTCTTTCACGGTCCGTGCGAGTACTTTAATTTTTCTAGGCCCGGAGCCAAATCTGGTGAGGTAAAGAATGTACAACTACCAAAAGCGCTAGAGCGCCAACCAGATATTTGTGCAGTAATCGTCGGCGGCAACGACATGCTGCGCAATGGATTTGATCCACAAGCGCTCTATCAAAATATTTCCGATACCTGCAGAGAGCTCATCTCTCGTGGTTCAGAGATCATCATGGTTGAGTTACATGATCCCGGCGAAATTCTGCGAGTGCCGCGTCTACTCAAACGAGTTATCCGCAGGCGGGTTAATGCAGTGAACGCCGTTTACTATCAGGTGGCACGCGAACTGGATCTGATACTGATTCGCACCCGCAAGATTCCTAACGTGCACGACATCGCCAACT
>CAIMNT010000104.1 GCA_903842855.1 uncultured Actinomycetes bacterium | reverse complement strand
TATGTATGGCATCGCCAAAGATAAGAAATTGATGGGTGAATTCTCATCTGGGCCAAGGGCTAAGGCTCTGTACGGAGTTATCATCGCTCTCGTTGCCGTATGCGTCTTGGCGCAATTTTGGTTCATATTTAACTTGTGAGTACCAGAACCCACGATCACACCGCTCTGCCCCAAGGGCGTGACATCCCCTTTTTAGTTGCGGGAATCTTCGGTATTGGCTCCTCTGGCCCTCTCATAGCCAAGAGCTCGATGCCCATCTCATCTCTAATATTTTGGCGCAATCTCGGTGGGGCGCTCATCATGGCTCCCTTTGCAATCAAATCCGGTGAATTGACCGCACCGAAGAATCGCCGCCTCATTGGCATATCGGCTATCGCTGGTGTCTTTCTAGCTGCACACTTCTTGACCTTCTTCGCCGCGATGAGATTTACATCAGTTGCAGCGGGAACCGCGCTTGCCGCTTTACAACCTATATTTGCCGCGCTCTATATGAAGATTCGTGGCGCCAGAATTTCAACGCAATCACTCGGAGGGATGATGTTGGCATTCGCCTCCCTCTTTTTAATCACGGGGGTTGATTTCACAGTATCAACGCGAGCCTTTGTCGGAGATCTCCTTGGAATTCTATGCGGAGCGCTAGCAGCTGCTTACCTGATTATCGGTTCTGGAGTGCAGAAATCGTTATCGACTTCAAGCTACACGACAATCTGCTTTACCTCATGTGCAATTACAACGCTCTTGGGCAGTTGGATTACACATTCCCCGCTACTTCATTTCCCAGCCATCCAGTGGATCTATCTATTGGGTTTGATCGTGGGTGCCCAATTTCTGGGTCACACTCTTTTCAATATGACACTCAAACGAGTTTCTCCCGTAGTGGTCTCACTGATCGTCTTCTTTGAAGTTCCCGTAGCTGCGATCATTGCTTGGTTCTGGCTCCATCAGAGACCTTCGGCTGGAACAATTCCTGGAATCATTGGGCTACTCGTCGGTTGCGCCATTTTCGTTTTGAGAAATAAGGTGGAAGGTGATTGATCTACATACACACTCAAATTTCAGTGATGGTACTGATAGCCCTGCCGAACTTATTAATAAGGCGCACGCAGCAGGTTTAACAACGCTCGCGCTCACAGATCATGACACCGTGGCGGGTTGGGATGAGGCCACAGAGAGGCTGCGACCAGGACTCAGTCTGGTGCTCGGCTCTGAAATCTCTTGCCAGACCGAAGATGGCATCAGCGTGCATATGTTGGGGCTGCTCTTTGATCGTGAGAATGAGGCCCTAGCAACGATGATGTCGGCAACTCGTGACAATCGGATCGGTCGAATGCACAAAATTATTGCCAGGCTCACCGCGGCTGGATACGAAATCTCTATGGAAGATGTAGAGGCCGAGCTCTCCGATGGCGCGACTCTTGGTCGACCACATCTCGCAGATGCCTTGATCTCCAAGGGTTACATGAAATCTCGCGAAGAGGTCTTTGCGGAGGTGCTCCACAACGACTCACCTTTCTACGTAGCGCATTACTCTCCGACTCCTGAGGTCGCAATAGCTCAGATTAAAGAGGCGGGGGGAGTCGCGGTTATCGCCCATGCGATGTCATCTTTGCGCGGCAGAGTTGTCTCACCGCAAAGCTTTGAAAGTTATGTAGCAGCAGGTCTAGATGGCATAGAAATTTTCCATCGAGATCACACCCTGCCAAATCGTGAGTTGCTGCTCACTATCGCGGCAGAATTCGATCTGGTGAAGACTGGTTCTAGTGATTATCACGGCAATGGAAAACTCAACCAGTTAGCCGAGTTTCAAACCGCTCCTGAAGAATTTGAAAAACTTGAATCACGAGCAGATCAGCGTCGTGTAATACGGGCTACAGCGAGGTAAATCCAACCTTCTGATCCGTCGTATCACCGATCTCAATGTAGGAGATTTTTGCTGCAGGAACCAGAATTACTCGATCTTTAATATCTGTGAGTTCTAGAGTCTTGCCAGTGTTGATCGCCTCTTGAGCAAGCGCTACAACTTTTGCTGCCTCGAGGGCCACCTCAAAGTGAAGTTCCTGGGATGTCTCGCTGATTCCCACGCGGACGGTGGTCTTGTTCTCTGATTCTTTCTTAGCCATATAAGGAGTTTAGTGGGGTTCAGATTTTGCGGAAACCTGAAATACCCCGCCATTGCAGGCTTGCCACCAATTTCACCGCTAAATCGCGATCAATCTTTCCATCGCGTGTTAACCAGTGGCGAGCGGTGGTTTGGGCGGTACCAATTAAGCCCACAGCCAACATCATCGCCGATTCTTGTGAAATGCCGGTATCGGTAGTGATCGCCTCACTGAAGGCGAGTGCACAGTCGTAAGACATCTTGTTAAGTCTTTCGCGGACTTGCGGCTCAACCGCCATATCGCTCTCAAATAGCAAACGGAACGCTTCACCTTCGCGATTGATGAAATCAAAATAGGCATTCACCGTCGCAAGCACGCGGCCGGCGTTATCTTTAGTAGATGCCACAGCCGCCCTGATATCTGCGACGAGAAAGTCACAATGGATATCTAGAACGGCGAGATAAAGATCGAGTTTTGAGGGAAAGTGTTGGTAGAGGACAGGTTTACTTACATTTGCTTGATCTGCGATCTCATCCATCGCGGCGGCGTGATATCCAGCGGCGGTAAAGACTTCTAGGGCTGCAGCCAATAGCGTAGCCCGGCGCTCATCGCGCGGCAGACGAACCTTTTCCTCGCTCATTAGCACGATGCTATCCCATGATTCATAATGAGCGCATGGATCAGATGCCCTCTCACCGCCTCTTATTAGTGCATGCCCATCCCGATGATGAGACGATCAACAACGGCGCCACGATGGCTGGATATCTGGCAGAAGGGGCTGCTGTCACTCTGGTGACCTGTACCCGCGGAGAGGAAGGCGAAGTACTTGTTCCCTCTCTCTCCCACCATGCGGCTGCGCGGGATAACACACTGGGCACATATCGCGAGGGCGAGTTGGCTGCAGCGATGGCCGAGCTTGGTGTAACTGATTTTCAATTTCTTGGAAGGCCAACTCACGCCTATCGCGATAGCGGGATGATGGGTACGCCACCTAATGAGGTGCCCGAGTCATTCTGGCAGGCAGATCTTGACCAGGCAGCGATGCAACTTGTCGAAATTATTCGCGATCGCAGACCCCAAGTTTTAATCACATATGATGATTTTGGTGGCTACGGACATCCCGATCACATTAAGGCGCACCGGGTAGCGATGCGCGCCGCCGAACTAGCCGCAGATCCCAGCGTTGGCTCTGGAGAGCCTTGGGAAATTTCCAAGATTTATTGGAGCGCAATTCCTCGTTCAGCGCTACATGGAAGTTTGACGAGCAGCAATATCTTTGTGCAGATACTCATCAAGTTATTTAATTACGTTCCTTCTAAGTGGCTTGCCTTGCCCTTTGTAAAAGCCGATGGGGTAGTGACGACAAAATATGATGGAGAGAAATATCTGCCGAAAAAGTTAGCTGCTTTAAAGTCTCATAAGACTCAGCTCATCATTCACGGAGACCTCTTTAAATTCTCAAAACGTCTTTCAACCAGAGTCAACGGAACTGAGTATTACATCCGTGTAAAAGGAGATGCTGCCGGGCCTTATGATAAGAACGGTCGAGAGCTCGATCTCTTTGCGGGAGTTACGGGATAACTTCCCAACTTTGTCCATCGGCACCATCGATGACTCTAATTTTCAGAGCCAGAAGTTGATCTCGCAGTTGATCGCTGAGCGCGAAATCTCTCTCTTTACGCGCTTGCGCCCGCTGCGCGATGAGCTCTAGCGCACCAACGGGAAGTTCTCGTGACGCCTCAACTCGATCAATTTCTAACCCAAAGAATTTATCTACCGCGAAAAATACCTGTGCTTTGGTGCGATCAGAGATACTGGAATCGCGTTCGATCGCTCGCAATCTCACAAGTGCTTTAGGCGTATCGAGGTCAGCTCGAATCACTTCAAAAAGTTCGCCAACAAGTCCAGCGACGACATCCTGATCATTGTGGAGTTCTGCCTTTGACCACTCTTGAAATTTGCTCCGCCAGCGTTGAAGAGTGGCGTGGGCCGCAGAAATTTGCTCCCATTTGAGATCCATTTGGCTGCGGTATTTATTCTCCAAAAAGACCAGGCGCAGAGCTAGGGGGTCGTAACCCGCTTTAACTACATCTTCTAGGAGGACGACATTTCCTGCGCTCTTGGACATCTTTCGCCCTTCGAAGAGGAGATGCTCTCCATGCACCCAGTGATCGGTAACCTCGCTCAATGTTGCAGCATTGCTCTGCGCTCGCTCATTTTCATGATGCGGAAAGCGCAGATCGATTCCACCTAGGTGTAGGTCCACGTGGCTTTGCAGAAAGTGCAATGACATGGCCGAGCACTCAATATGCCAGCCGGGAAATCCCTTCCCCCAAGGGGACTCCCAGACCATATCGGTGCGAGCTCCGGCAGATTTCCAGAGCGCCCAATCTGCATGAAAGCGCTTGGCTCCATCTCCCACATACTCGTAACGGTGACCGGGAACGAGTTCTTCTAGTTTGTTTCCGCTGAGCGCTCCGTAACTTGCAAAGGAGTTAGCCGAAAAGTAGACCGAGTTATCTTCCCCAACATAAGCGTGATCAGAGTCGATCAACTTTTGAATTAAGTTGAACATTAATTCGATGCTCTCGCTGGCGCGCGGGTAGATATCGAAACCTTGTATTCCCAGCCTCGCTATATCGTTATGAAATTTAGTTTCGTAGGCCCGAGCCAGCGTAAAAGGGTCCTTATGTTCCAATGAGGCTTGGGTTAGAACTTTATCTTCCTCTGTTACTGCTTCACCTGGTTCACGTAGGTCATCAATCATATGACCGACATCTGTAATGTTCTGCACGCTATGAATTTCAAAACCGCTCACCTTAATCAGTCGAGCGATGAGGTCTCCCAGTAAAAAAGTTCGCAAATTTCCTACATGCGCATCCCGATAGACGGTCGGGCCACAGCAGTACATCCGCAAGGCCTTGCCATCACTAATAACTATCTCTTTTTGGGATCTAGTCATGGTGTCGTAGAGATAAATCCCGGTTGGGAGCGCTTTGGAGGGAACTACCTTCCACATGACCACTTGAGACGGGTCAAAGGAAACTATCTCGCCGTTCTTCTTGCGGACTTGGGTTGGGGTGACAAGGTGGCCTAGAAGGTCGCGAAAACCTCCCTCAGGGTCATACGAGCGGATGCTGACCCGTTCTCCTATCTCGGCAGCTGAGGGCAGGGGTCGGGAGCCGCTCTCATTGGTCACCGGATAACCCCTCACTCATTGAATTGCTCTCCGATCCACTATTCTCATCCCATATTCTCTACCTAGAACCCAGAACCATTACATAATATTGTTCCGCAGTTGATTGGAACCGCTACTTGAAAGGATTGACGTGACCTACGTTATTGCCCAACCGTGTGTAGATGTGAAAGATAAGTCATGTATCGAGGAGTGCCCGGTTGATTGCATCTACGAGGGAAATCGGATGCTCTACATCCAACCTGATGAGTGCGTGGATTGTGGAGCGTGTGAGCCTGTCTGCCCAGTAGAGGCCATTTACTATGAGGATGATGTCCCAGGTGAGTGGAAGCAATTTGGGGAGATCAATGCTGGATTTTTCCAGACCATTGGTTCACCCGGCGGAGCTAGCAAAGTCGGGGCAACTGATGCCGATCATCCGACCGTTGTCGCGCTTCCTAAGGCTGGAGAGTAAGCAATCAAACTCCCGGATTTTCCATGGGATCTGTTGACTCCATATGGTGCGCGCGCTCGCGAGTACAAAGATGGGGCGATTGACCTTTCTGTAGGAACTCCGGTTGATCCCACACCTGATTTCATTCAGACCGCTCTCATTAATTCTGCGAATGCTCCTGGCTATCCATTGACCATTGGCTCAACCGCTCTTCGTCAAGCGATGAGGGATTGGGCGATAAATATTCTGGGAGTTACCGGCGATTTTGATGTGCTGCCCAGTATTGGTTCGAAAGAAGTAGTTGCTAATCTCCCTGCCCAATTGGAAGCGTCAACTGTTCTCTATCCAAATGTTGCATATCCAACCTACTTAGTCGGAGCGTTGCTCGCAAAAGCGGAGCATCACCC
>CAIMNT010000103.1 GCA_903842855.1 uncultured Actinomycetes bacterium | reverse complement strand
GAGTGCGGTGCTCCACTTGAGTCTGCGTTGCCTAAATCTTGGGCATAGGCCTTCCAACTTACATTTGCAACGGTGAACTGATTGAAGATTGTCTGTACGGAGGAGGGATAGACCGAACCTTGAAGTGTGTAAGGGTCGCCTGCCGCCTTAAATTGACCATAATTTGGATCTGACTTATCGGTGATTACCGCGCCAGCGACATCTTTGTAGGTAGGGCTATCGATCTGTTGGTCGTAAAGTGGAGCCTGTCCCGAAACCAAAGCGGTGTAGTTATCTTGGCTGTAATGCCCTGTTCCATAATAATTTGTAAGCAATGTTCCCTGTGAAGGAAGGGTCTTCCAAAGATATGTGTTGTTGTTAAGCCCGGTAAATGTTGCATCGTAGGACTTGTTCTCCATGATGATGTACCAAATGTGCTTCACTTTAGGAAGCGTCGAATCACTTGCGACAGTTTTAGTCGCAGCAGTTGCAGATGAGGTTAGAGTCGCGACTCCGAATAGGAAGGAGGCACCTACAACCGCTGCCATTACGACGCGAGAGCTCTTGCTCGTCACGTTTGAGATGTATCTATGAGAATTTATGAACTTTGTCATGACCACACCCAACTGTGACAACGTGGAGCGGGTCTAAAGCGAAGGTGAACAAGCCCGAAACCTTGCCTTAAGTCTTGCCTTCCAAAGTAAACTCCTACTATGGAAGATGTTTTGAAGAACCCATCGGTAAAGCGAGCCATCGCCGAAATGCAAGAGCGAAAGATGATGGGAGAGGTAAGAATTCTCAGCGAGAGCGCACGCTCGGCGGCAGAAGCGGCTGCTGCACTTGAAATTGAGGTTGGTCAAATTGCTTCATCTATTGTCTTTAAACTTCCAGATGGGCGGCCTCTCTTAGTTATTACCTCAGGTGCCCACCGAGTTGATACTGCACTTGTGGCGCAAGAGTTAGGTGTGGATAAATTGCATCGAGCCGATGCCGACTTCGTGAAGGCGGCATCCGGAATCAGTATCGGTGGCGTCAGCCCCTTTGGCTGGAAAGATGATGGAACTTTGGCCAACCCTGACCCAGTTGTGCTTATAGATATTGCTTTAGCTCACTATGAGGTGATCTGGGCTGCCGCTGGCCACCCCCATGCGGTATTTCCAACAAGTTATCAAGAACTTTTAAAATCGACCGGTGCCAAATCACTTAAGGTTGGGGATTGAAATGAAAAGAATATTCGTTCCATTAGTCATATGCATGCTCGTCCTCACCGGATGTTCCTCGGCAACCAAGGGCCCATTCAAACTTCCTCTTTCGCCTGTACCGCTCGTGATGAATGTC
The DNA here is from genome assembly GCA_903842855.1 of uncultured Actinomycetes bacterium. Taxonomy (GTDB): domain Bacteria; phylum Actinomycetota; class Actinomycetes; order Nanopelagicales; family Nanopelagicaceae; genus PALSA-747. Next base: position 2,165 of record CAIMNT010000103.1, on the reverse strand, counting down.
GACCCTGCACTTGTTACTCACTTGATTGTTTCGAGTGCGACGGGTGAATGGGCGAAGCAAGCGATCAAGGATGGGGCAAAAAGTCAGGCCGTTATTTACTACATACCAGCAAAAGGCTCGCGTGCTATTTTTATGTCGGTATACGAATTCCCCGCTTCAAAGTTTGATCGCCTCAAGAATCCAAACCAGCCACCTTTATATGGTCAGGAAGTTATCCGAAAGAACGGGGAGGTATTTAGCGTTGCCGGCCCACAGGATTCGATCTTCGACCCGAAAACTCAAGATGGTAAAAATATCACGGCGCTCTACCTAACTATTTATAAAGCGTCGACTTATACCACACCATGATTCTCTCGCCGCGAAACGTCAAACTCACTACTCGAAGTGGTACCGAGATAAGTCGCAGTCTGCCGCATAGGTATATCCGGACTATCGGAGCTTGGTGCTTCGTTGATCATTTTGGACCTACTACTCAAAGTGATGCGATGAGTATCGCCACCCATCCTCATACAGGGCTACAGACTGTGAGTTGGCTCTTTGCTGGTGAGGTCGAACACCGTGACTCACTCGGGAGCGTGCAAATTATCAAACCAGGTGAGCTCAATTTGATGACCGCAGGCAGTGGGGTAGCCCACTCCGAACTATCAACGGCAAATTCCACACTCGCCCATGGGGTTCAGTTGTGGACGGTCTTGCCTGATTCAGTTCGCAAAATTGCACCGCTCTTTGATCACTATCAAGATCTTCCGAACTTTAAAGACGGTGAATTATCCATTCGACTTTTTATAGGCGAACTCTTGGGCGAAAAATCTCCAGCTCGTACATTTAGTGACTTACTGGGAGCTGACATTACTTTCGCTCCGGGCGCCCGGGTGCAGTTACCTGTTAATAGTGATTTCGAATATGCCGCCTTACTTGTTGAAGGAGACCTTAAGGCTGGCGACGAACGCATCCCTCTCAAGAATCTGTATTACAGCTCTCCAGGAAAATCATCCTTAAATCTAAGCAGCGAAAACGGCGCACGCATCATCTTCCTCGGCGGTCTACCCTTTCCTGAAGAGATTGTTATGTGGTGGAATTTCATCGGTAGATCTCACGAAGAGATTGAAGAGATGCGCGATAAATGGAACAGCGAAGATCCTAGTATCCCGAACTTTGAAGCGGCAGTGGAGGGACGGATTCCCGCCCCTGCATTGCCTAATCTACGTTTAAATCCGCGCGGAAATATAACCCCGCCGACTAATTAACTTTAAAACTGACCGAGACCGTAACTGTTACTGTTTTAGGAATTGTGGTGGTGTCATACAATCCTCCACCAGATGTATCCACTGAGTCGGGTGAAGTTACTTGAACCGGACCACTTGATACCGCGATAACACTTCCTAATTTGGAACCAACTGCCTTGGTCATTGAAATACCGCGCTCCTTAGCATCAACCATTGCTTGTGCGAGTAGCGCAGGACGAAGGGTAGCTAAGTTAGATACATAAAACTGTGGACCATAGTTATTAATATTTACACCGGTCTGCAAAAGTGTGCCGATGCCATTGCTTAAAGAATTGACCAGATTGACATCTTTCGAACGGACAGTGACGTTTTGATTCGCTTGATAAGAAAGTACGCGTCCCGTTGGATTACCGTTGATGTACTCATTGATGGCATTGGTATTTACTCCACCCGTTTGAATACCTGCAGCAGGAATGCCACCTGCGACCAGATACTTGGTGAGCGCAGCTACGCTCTTCTCAACTTTGGTTACCGCAGCGGAAGCGCTCTGCGAACTCTCTTGCGCATTAAGAGTCCAGACCGCGTTATCTGCAGTTGCACTTGTACGAGCTTGACCTGTAACGGTGACCGAATTACCCGCGCGCGCGGCCAAACCCTGACCGACCAGACTCAAGCCGTAGCCCGTACCGAAGGCGAGGATGATTGCAGAAACTATGAGGCTATAGACCTTAGGGGAAATGCGGCGGGGTTTATCGAATTCGTTCATAATCTAAGAATAGGGCATCTTTCTTACGAACTACTTTCGGACTACTTGCTAGCGATAAGTGCTGCCCCTAAATCGCCCATTTTTCGCGCTCGGTAGTAACTGGAATTCCCCGAAGCGCCGAGTCATCAATCGCTAAGGAGATGAGGTGGTCCTGACAAGCCTCCCGCAATGGG
>CAIMNT010000102.1 GCA_903842855.1 uncultured Actinomycetes bacterium | reverse complement strand
GACCTTAGGGGAAATGCGGCGGGGTTTATCGAATTCGTTCATAATCTAAGAATAGGGCATCTTTCTTACGAACTACTTTCGGACTACTTGCTAGCGATAAGTGCTGCCCCTAAACAGCCCATTTTTCGCGCTCGGTAGTAACTGGAATTCCCCGAAGCGCCGAGTCATCAATCGCTAAGGAGATGAGGTGGTCCTGACAAGCCTCCCGCAATGGGTAGGGGGCGGTATCGGTTCCGGCAATCCAATGTGCCATTCGAACCAACATAGTTCCGATCGCTATCTCTTCATCCATCAGTCGCAAGCCCACAAATGGGTTCATATAGATGACCCTGCCATTGAGCGAAATATGTTCGGTATCAAAACCATCAAGGTTGAGATCGTGTCCAAGTTGATAGCGACGGAACTCTGATTCAACAATGATTGGTCCATCAGTGAGCGCTATCAATGTGTCATCCACTATCTCCCCTGCGCTACCTCGAATTACGATACGACGACGGCGCAATTGGTTATGCCATTGATTTTCTACAAAATTGTAGATAGCGGATTTACCCTGACCGAAATCGATAGTTGCAATGGTGGTGGTTCTATCGCGTGCAGATAGATCCTCATTCCATCCCTCGCGCGAGAGGGGATCAATGAGCGGGGCAGAAAAGTTGTGCGCGTGAACCGTTGTCGATTCAAATCCAGCTTTTAGATAGCCGCGAGCGATCGAAACCGCGTGGTAGCCATGGGTTGAGGAGACTTCAACAGATGTTGGTTTACCAATCGCCTCTTGACCAATCGCAGTCAATCTGGCCGCATGACCCGGCAGATACAAATACTGCTCTGCGACCTGCACCAAATCGCTCTCCCCTACCGCAGCCCATAATTTTCGTAGCGCCTGTGCATCTGGGGCTGGAGGAGTCTCACATAGGACGGGAATTCCCGCGGATACAAATTCCTTTACAACATCAGGGTTGGCAGCCCACGAGACCGCCACAACTACGAAATCGGGTTTATCAAACTGCAAAAGTGCGGAGATCGATTCAAAGATTGCGATCCCGTAATCGGCTTGCAGAGTGGCGGCTCGTTCGGAGTTGCGAACAACAGCACCAATTAGTTCAAATTTCTCGGGCATCAGTTGCCCCAACCTAATGAAGAACTCGCTCCTCCAACCAGCTCCAATAATGGCGAATTTACTCACGAGCTGAGCCTAAAATTCATGTGAGCTTGCTAAAGAAGAAGTCCAAGGTGCGCTCCCAGGCGAGGGATGCTGCGACTGGATCAAATACTTCGGGACGATCATCATTGAAAAAGGCATGTTTGGTTCCAGAGTAATCGAAGGCAGTTGCGCTTCCGCCAGCAGCCACAATTTCGCGTAGCGCCTCTTGAATTCCAGGGGCGGCTGAAGTCCCATCGCCCTCTGAGCAGTGAATAATCGCTGCCTTCCCGGCGTAGTTGCTCCAATTAGGAGCATGACGCTCCCATGAAGGGCCGGGGTAGAAACCAACGGTGGCGCCGATGTGAGGTGAGAGCGTGCCACTCCAGATTGCCAAACTGCCACCCATGCAGAATCCAACAACACCAACGTGGTCGGTAGAAGTTTCAGGCAGCGAGAGTAGGTAGTTCGCAGCGTTAATTATTTCGGTACCAGCTAGATCTAGTTTTAACTCCATCGCTAATTTCTTGGCGGTATCAGGTTCAGATGCTACTTGGCCATGATAAAGATCTGGAGCGAATGCCACAAAACCCGCAGCTGCGAAGCGATCGACAACATCGGTGATATGCCCGACCAGACCCCACCACTCTTGAATAACGATTATGGCTGGACCACTTTCGCTATCTGGGAGCGCGAGGTATCCCTCACCACTCACACCATCATGATCGTAGGTCAGATGCATGCCCACGTTATTTGCGCCGCGTCTTTCGACCGACTATATATCCGACTCCAAAACCTATGAGCAATAGCGTTGCAAAAATTACGATTGTCACACCAGGGCTGTGATCATCTCCACCTATATCTGAAATGTGGGGACGCACAGCATGTCCATCATCATCGGCCCAAGCAGTTGAGTTCAAGAAAAATAGGGGCGCAAGCGCAACCACACTTAAAACTCTACTTTTCACAGAAGCCTCCTCAGTACTTAAGCCATTCTTTTCCTGAACCTCTAGTCTAACTACTGCTTAATTGTGATGGGTAAGTACTGAAGAATGTCTGAGGAAGTTATTGGATTCAATTCCATCGCGGCAGCTCTACCAGCCAAGGCATGAGCACTAATTGCCTTAAATACGACTACCACCGCTTCATGAATGGTCTCTGGGTTCCAACTTGCAAGCATTGAGCCGATCAATCCCGCCAAGATGTCGCCAGTCCCAGCGGTGGCCAATTCAGGACCGGCCAAATCATCTACAACTACCAAACCATCAGGCGCTGCAACCACTGTGTGTTGCCCTTTAAGAACAACTATGCAGCCAAGTTTTTCAGCCATCTCCTGTGCACTCTGCTGTCGACCCTCTTCGCCTTCACCGATGTCGAAACCTAATTTGCGAGCTTCACCTTCATGTGGAGTTATTACAACTATCTCAGCGTTTATTCTCCGTGCATAACGCATCGCTCCAGCATCCAGCACCGCAAATTTGCTACGAGGAATTTTGAAGCGTCGCCTTAATTTTGGAGAGCCAGGACCGATCACCCAAGCATCAACTCTAAGTTCCTTAACTTTTCTACGAAGCACCACATCCGGGTAGGCACTTGCAATGAGGTTGCGAGTCAGGTCATCATGAGAAATAAAATTTATGTAGCCAGAGCCCCCCCGTCGGGCACCGCCAACGCAGAGCACAGCCGCTCCAGAATATTCAGGACTCCCAGCGATAATGGCAACCGTTCCGTGCGAGTACTTGTGCGAATCCCGAGGAAGTTTGCGCAAGAATTTCTGATTCATGCTCGTCAGTATCCTCTTTTGCTAGTGGAACTGGGAAGGGGCAACCCCTACTTTTTCACTTCTCGGCCAGCACTTCCCCTTGTACTCCAAAGACATAATAGACAGCCAGGGCTAGGCAGACGAGGAAGGCAACCACGGGAGAAATCAAAGAGACAATTAAGGCAATAATGTAAGCGACGATGCCAATGTAACCCTTGCGCCAGAGAGATTTTAAGGTCACCCCAGTTGAGTGAGAGGCCAAATGTTCATGCCCCATCAGGTGGTGAATCAGCAACATATAGGTGGCGGATACATAAACCCAGTTGGCGCAGTAAATGCCGACAGCCCACTTGGCGCTAGAGCCTTGTTTGTACCAAATCGCTGCGACCGAAGTCGTGAATGGGATCGAAACGATACCGAGTAGCAGAGCTAGATTGATAAAGAGCAATTCTCTATCTGCCATAGCGATGCGATCCAGAATCGAGTGGTGGTTAACCCAACAGATTCCGATCGATAAGAAACTTATGACGTAGGCCAGATAAGAAGGCCACTGATGACCCAGCTCTCTACTGAGATGACCTCCCGCGACATCTGGGACTTTGAGATTAAAGACCAAGAGGGTGATCGCAACTGCGAACACTCCATCGCTGAAAGCTTCGAGGCGACTAGGTTTCATGGGAATAGTTTGCCCGATCGGTGACGCTTTCGGAGTAAACTCTAATTATCCATTCGGAGGCCGCATGTCGATCATTGAGTTTCAGGGACTAACTAAGGTCTACAAGGATGTTGTTGCGGTGAAAGAGTTAACCGCAACGGTG
>CAIMNT010000101.1 GCA_903842855.1 uncultured Actinomycetes bacterium | reverse complement strand
GTTCAGATGCCTTCGTTTACGGTCGCCCAGTTGATCCAGAAGTGAAGTTTGCAAATGCTACAGATGAAGGCGCTCAGGTTATTGTCCGTTGGGATCCAAAGAACCCACCAAAGCCAGGCGACACCATCACAGTTGATGCAATTCCACATGCAATGCACCTCTTCGATTCAGCAACAGGTGAGCGCATCAACAAGTAACACTTGTAGATAGTAAAAACCCCCGGTGGAATTCACCGGGGGTTTTTTAATGCAACTTATTAATTAGGCGAGCTTCTTCTGCAAGTTCTCATCAATTGCTGCAAGGAAGTCTTGAGTGTTAAGCCAAGGAGCATCCTTTGAGATGAGTAGCGCCAAATCCTTTGTCATCTTCCCTGACTCAACGGTCTCAATACAGACCGCCTCAAGGTTCTTCGCAAAGGCTGCAAGCTCTGGATTGTTATCCAACTTGGCACGGTGTGAAAGGCCTTGAGTCCAGGCGAAGATAGATGCGATTGGATTTGTTGAGGTTTGCTTACCGGCTTGGTGATCGCGATAGTGACGAGTCACAGTTCCGTGAGCAGCCTCTGACTCAACAGTCTTTCCATCTGGAGTCATCAATACTGATGTCATCAAACCTAGTGAGCCATAACCTTGTGCGACGGTATCTGATTGAACATCGCCATCGTAGTTCTTACACGCCCAGACGTATCCGCCAGGCATGCGCAGTGACATAGCAACCATGTCATCGATCAAGCGGTGCTCGTACCAAATTCCAAGGGCATCAAATTGAGATTTGAATTCGGCTTGATAGATCTCTTCGAAGATATCCTTGAAACGTCCGTCGTAGGCCTTCAAGATGGTGTTCTTGGTAGAGAGGTAGACCGGGTACTTACGGAGCAAGCCGGAGTTGAGAGATGCGCGAGCGAAGTCGCGGATTGAATCATCGAGGTTATACATGGCCATCGTTACACCGGAGCCCGGGAAGTCAAAGACTTCGTGCTCAATAGTCTCGCCGCCATCTTCAGGTACAAATGTGATGGTGAGCTTGCCCTTGCCCGGAACGCGAAAATCGGTGGCGCGGTATTGATCGCCGAACGCGTGACGGCCAATAACGATCGGAAGAGTCCAGTGTGGGACCAAGCGAGGAACGTTTGAAATGATGATTGGTTCGCGGAAGATAACTCCACCAAGGATGTTACGGACAGTTCCGTTAGGAGACTTCCACATCTTCTTGAGGCCGAACTCCTCCACGCGCGCCTCATCTGGAGTAATAGTCGCGCACTTAACTCCCACGCCATGCTTCAAGATTGCATGAGCTGAATCGATTGTGACTTGATCATCTGTGGCATCGCGATTTTCAATGCTGAGGTCGTAGTACTCAAGATTTACATCGAGGTAAGGCAGAATCAACTTATCTTTGATGAATTGCCAGATGATGCGAGTCATCTCATCGCCATCAAGCTCTACGACAGTTCCAGTTACCTTAATCTTTGACATAACTTTCCCGCTCCCTTAGAAAATAGTTCTTAAAGATCTTTCACGTCGGCTTGCTTGGTGCGAACTGCTTCAGCAGCTACCTTGAGCGCAGCGATCTCGCTCTCGGTTAGCGCCGTTTCTACAACTTCTTTAACTCCGGAGCGACCGATCTTGGCCTCAACGCCGAGGTAGACACCGCTAATTCCATATTGACCATCAACCCAGGCACAGACCGGCATGATCTCGCCGGAATCTTCGATAACTGCCTTAGCCATACGTGCAGCCGCCGCAGATGGGGCGTAGTACGCAGAACCAGTTTTAAGGAGCGCGACAACTTCAGCGCCACCATTGCGGGTGCGATCTACAAGTTCATTTACATCAGCCTCGGAGAGAAGCGCCGTTAAAGGTTGACCATTGACCGTGCATCGGCTTGGAACTGGAACCATGGTGTCACCGTGTGAACCAAGTGTCAGTGTCTTTACTGAGCCAACTGGCACAGCCAACTTCTCCGCTACAAAATTTGTGAAGCGAGCGGTATCAAGCATTCCTGCCTGGCCCATCACTTGATGGTGTGGGAAACCTGTTGCAAGTTGTGCGAGCGCTGTCATCTCATCGAGAGGGTTGGAGACTACGATGATGACTGCGTTAGGCGAATGCTTTGCAATATTTTCAGCGACGCCTCGAACGATTCCTGCATTCACGCCAATGAGATCCATGCGGGACATTCCAGGCTTACGTGGCAATCCGGCGGTAATTACAACGACATCAGAATTTGCAGTCGCTTCATAACCAGCACCTTCAGGAGTTGTCGTTGCGCCAATTACCTTGGTCTCAAAACCTTCAATTGAGCGTGATTGATTCATATCTAGGGCTAAGCCTTCAGGCTTACCCTCCACAATATCCGTGAGGACCACCGTCTCGAAGATGTCATATTCAGCTAAGCGAAGAGCGGTGGTTGAACCGTAAAAACCGCTTCCGACGACTGTGACTTTGCCAGATCTACTCATGAAATCCTCCTGAAAGTGAACTGGCTCAATCCTACTTTGCGTGTGGCAAAGTTAAAGACACTACAAAGAGGAGCAGGGTCACTCCGATGGGGATGAGGAGCTCTATCGTCCTTTTTGTCTCACTTGTTGTGTAGGAAACGTAGGCGTAAAGCGCACCTCCGACTGCGACCAAGATTGAACCACTTCGAACAGCACTAAATATGCCTAGTGTGACGCCGATTACAACCAGAGCGATCGCTAAGGTCTGCCAGAAAGTTACCGCTCCCTTAAGTGGTGGCAGTTTCTTGCTAAGCCTGGCCAGCACGGGAGGCCATCTCTACAACATTTGTCAGAAGCATGGCTCGGGTCATGGGTCCAACTCCACCCGGCATAGGAGCGATATATCCAGCGATCTCTGCTACTCCAGGATGGATATCCCCAAGTAGCCCTTCGGGAGTTCTGGTTATTCCGACATCTAAAACTGCAGCGCCAGGCTTGACCATATCTGGGGTCAAGAGATGAGCGCTGCCGACCGCCGCAACGATGATGTCGGCGCGACGGGTATGAAAAGCCACATCCTTTGTTGAAGTATGCGTAATTGTGACAGTTGCGTCATCGCCCTTACGGGTGAGAAGAAGTGAGAGTGGACGTCCAACCGTTAATCCGCGGCCCATGATGACAACCTCTGCGCCTTTGGTACTGACGTTGTAACGATGAAGCAGCTCCAAAATTCCACGCGGTGTACAAGGCAGCGGAGCAGGCTCACCGATCACTAACTTTCCTAAATTGAGCGGATGTAATCCATCGGCATCCTTGTTGGGATCGATCGACTCTAAAATCAAATTCGCATTAATTCCCTTAGGTAATGGCAATTGGACTATGTAGCCGCTGCACTCTGAAGAATTATTGAGGTCGCTAATCGCAGCCAAAATATCTGCTTGTGAGGCGGTAGCGGGTAGATCGACACGAATAGATGCGATTCCGACTTCTGCGCAATCGCGATGCTTTCCACCCACGTAGGAATGTGATCCTGGATCATCGCCCACGAGCACAGTTCCGAGGCCCGGCTTTACCTTCATCGCTGCAACTACCGCTGCCAACTCCGCCTTAATTGTCTTGGCGGTCGCCTTGCCATCGAGAATCTGTGCGCTCATTGCTAAATCCTAACTAGGCATGTGAGAAGTGACGAACACCGGTAAAGAACATTGCTATGCCAGCG
>CAIMNT010000100.1 GCA_903842855.1 uncultured Actinomycetes bacterium | reverse complement strand
TGACTCATCTCCTTACCTTGGTCGCCTTGCGCTCTGTCGCATTCGCGAAGGCGTTATCAAAAAGGGTGAGAACGTCATGTGGCTAAAGACCGATGGCACAAGTGAGAGAGTCAAAATCTCAGAGCTTCTGATCACCGATGGTCTTGAGCGCGTACCGGCACTTGAAGCTGGGCCTGGAGATATCGTCGCAATCGCCGGTATTCCAACAATTACATTGGGTGAGACTCTGGCCGATCTTGAGAAGCCACACGCCCTGCCGTTGATCATCGTTGATGAGCCATCTATCTCGATGACTATCGGAATTAATACCTCGCCTCTTGCAGGACAAGAAGGAAAACTTCTTACTGCACGTCAGGTAAAGAACCGCCTTGATGCTGAGCTCATTGGTAACGTCTCACTTCGCGTATTAAATACCGACCGACCAGATACCTGGGAAGTTCAGGGCCGCGGAGAACTTCAGCTCGCTGTTCTTGTTGAAATCATGCGTCGCGAAGGTTTTGAACTTACAGTCGGAAAGCCACAAGTAGTTGTCAAGACAGTTAACGGCAAACTGCAAGAGCCAATGGAACGCCTCACCGTTGATATCCCTGAGGAGTTCCTCGGCGTTGTTACACAGTTGATGGCGCTGCGCAAAGGTCGCATGGAGCAGATGGTCAACCACGGAACAGGTTGGATCCGCATGGATTACCGAGTTCCATCACGTGGTCTCATCGGATTTAGAACTGAGTTCCTTACGGAGACACGTGGAACTGGCCTCATTCACCACGTCTTCGATGGTTATGAGAACTGGCATGGCGAAATTCGTACCCGTTTGAGCGGTTCACTCGTTGCCGATCGTCGCGGAATCGTTACCGCTTATGCCGTCGATGGTGTTCAAGAGCGCGGAATCATCTTCCTAGAAGTTGGTACCGAGGTCTACGAAGGCATGATCGTCGGCGAGAACTCACGTACAGAAGATATGGATGTCAACATCGTTCGCGAGAAGAAGTTGACCAATATGCGATCTTCCGGCGCCGATGATGCCAACCGCATTGTTCCTCCACGTCTGCTAAACCTGGAGCAGGCTTTGGAATTCTGTCGCGAAGATGAGTGCATCGAGGTAACTCCAAAGCACGTCCGAATTCGTAAGACGATCCTCGATCAAAACGAGCGAGCTCGTAATGTGGGACGTAATAAGAAGGTTAATCAGAACGCTGAATAACCAGACGCGGCCAGGTAACTAGCCGTAAATTCATCGCGATGTCACCCGCAAAGGGTTAGATAGCGTCATGGCATCGCTGGCGGGAAACCCAAAGGTTTCACAGAAGTTGAGGTTGGTTCGGCGAATTACCCCCGAATCAACCTTTACTTTTACTGTCGCCCAGAACCAAGTCATTGCACATCGGGGGAGCCCGCTGGTGGTCTACGGGGGACCAGGTACCGGAAAGACTACAACACTTGTCGAATCGGTTATCGCCCGAGTCCGTGGTGGGATTGACCCTAATTCAATTTTGATTCTTACATATGGCCGCGAACGTGCCTCAGAGTTGCGCGACGATATTGCGCTGCGAGCTGGATCGACTTCATTTGAACCGCTCGCCCGGACCTTTCATGCGCTTGCATTTTCAATTCTCAACGAGAAGTTAGCCGCAGAAAATACTCGCTACGTTCTTGTATCTGGTGCGGAACAAGATGCCGCTATTGCTCAGATGTTGCAGAGTGAGCATGTAAAGATCCCATGGCATCCAGAATTGGCTCAGGCGATAGGCACCAGAGGATTTGTGCGCGAAATTCGCGATCTAATCTTGCGCGCTACCGAATTAGGTTTGAGCGCTACAGATCTTCGCGCTTGGGGTAGCAAGCTCAACGAGAAATATTGGGATGGTGCTGCGCACTTTTGGGCCTCCTACTTTGGGGCGAATGAGTTGCAGAGCGCGACAGTGGGGGAACGTCTGGTTCGAATTGATCCAAGCGCAATTATTGTAGAAGCGATCGCCCTACTCGAAAGCGATCCGGCAAGGTTGAAATATTTCCGTCAACGATTTCAGACGATTATCGTGGATGAGTTTCAAGAGAGCGATCATGCTCAAAGAAAATTACTCCAACTCTTAGCTCCAAATGACTTGGTTATCTTTGCCGATCCAGATTCTGCAATTGGTCGC
>CAIMNT010000099.1 GCA_903842855.1 uncultured Actinomycetes bacterium | reverse complement strand
TCCATCGCATTGAAAGGGCTGCGATAGAACCAAGATGCAATTGGTCCGACCCACCGGCGTGGATTAGCAACCACTATGACGGGAATATTTCCAGTGATTAATTCCTTGCCGTGAAGGTCGGTCAAAATCGCTACTGCACCTTGAGAAATGGCGCTCTCCGAAAATTCAGCTCCATGGTTCTTGGCACCAGGCAGCGCAACAAAGAGATCGCCGACATTAACCAGCTTGGAATTAATAGTGACACCGGTAAAAATGACCTCTGCCTTTTCGCTATGCACTCCAATGTATTGCGCTAGCTCTGCCACGCTCTTCTGAAAGCTCTCCAGTGGAGCAATTCTGGAAATTACATTGCTCACGGCTTGACCACCACAGGAGTTTTAAGAAGCGCCGCCTGCGTCAATGGGAATGCGCTTTGGCTGGCATGGATTGGTTGTACCTGCTTTGTCTGCAGAACAAAACCCATAACTTTCTTAAATACTGGTGCCGCGATCTCTCCCCCAAAGTGCTGACCTTGAGGATTTTGAATCACAACGCTGACCACATAGGCAGGTGCAGCTGCAGGAGCCATTCCAATGAATGAGGCGGTATATCCCCGATAACATCCACACGTTGAATCGACCCGCATTGCCGTTCCCGTCTTACCTGCAACTTCATACCCTGGAATCTGCGCGGCTGGCGCAGTGCCTTCGTTTGACACCACGCTCTGCAACATGGTCCTAATAGTTTGTGCGGTGGCTGGACTAATAACTTGAACTCGTGTTGATGGTTTAGACGGTGTGTACGTTCCATCTGCGCCTATGGTTCCGGCAATTACATTGGGAGTTACACGTACTCCGTCGTTAGCTATGGTGGCAAAGACATCGGTTGCCTGCATTGCAGTTACAGAGTATCCCTGACCAAATGCGATTGTTGGTGCGGATGAGGCAGACCAATTTGAAACCGGGTGCAAGATACCCGCCGACTCACCAGGCAGATTAGATCCGGTGCTCTGACCAATTCCAAACTTTTGTAGGTACGAAAAGAAGGTGTCGTTAGGAATCGTGCTGCCAATTTGGATAGCGCCGATGTTGCTTGATACCGCAAGTACTCCTGTGGTCGTTAGATGTTCAGTGCTATGGCGCTTATCGTCGTGGAATGTGCGACCACCTGCTTTAAAGCTATTAGGAATTGTGTAAACCGTCGTTGGAGTTGTCGTCCCCTGCTCAAGTGCCGCAGCGACCGTGATTACCTTGCCGGTTGAGCCCGGTTCGTAAACATCTTGCACCGCAGGATTTCTCATCTGCGCCAAGGTGATCTTGTCACGCTTGGCAGGATCGAAAGATGGGGCCGAGGCTTGAGCCAAGATCGCTCCCGTCTTAGGATCCATAACAATCACAGTTCCCGATAGCGCTTTAGCGCTCTTCACTGCGGCAGAGATCGCATCCTGCGCTACCCATTGGATATCGCGCTCAATCGTTAGCCGAACATCGACTCCAGGTTTTGCAGCAGTAATGAATTGCTGTGAGCCAGGGATGATCGCTCCGTCGCCATTGACGTAGTCATACTCCCCATTGGATCCCGTAAGCAAGGTGTTCATGCTGGCTTCAATTCCTGCTGCGCCTTGATTCGCTGCATTGGTCAAACCAATCAGCGAGGCTGCCAGTGTTCCGGTTGGATACGTTCTCGTATATGCATTTTCGCTAAAGAAGCCCACAATTCTTTTGGAGAGTCCCGCAACTGACTTCTCAACTTTGCTGTTGTAGTCCGATATTGCGTTCTGCAAGTTATCCCAGACAATCGGCTTCACACCATTTTCAATGACTTGATATCGCTTGGTACCGGTAAGCAAGGTTTGCAGGTCTGCAACTTTCATCTGCAGAGCAGCGGCAGTTACCTGCGCCGTGGTTGCGGGATCGGCGATCATCGTCTGATCTACGATCACATTCTTCGCTGCTTCGCTTCGAGCTAAAACAATTCCATTGACATCAGTGATGGTACCTCGAGGGGCTAACCAAACTGAACGGTTCACCATCTCATTGGCGGCGCGAGTTGCATAGCCTTTAGCTTGAACCGCCTGCACATCGACGAGACGAACTCCAAAGACGAAGAAGATAACGATTAGACCTGCAACCAAGTAGCGGATGCGCTTACCAAAAGCTTCGCTAGAGATCATTTTGTGGGGCCACCGTTGATATTTAAGAAATTAATGGCGGTCTGTGGTTGCATTCCAAGTTTTGTTGCTGCCTTCGCCAAGTTATTGGGAGATGAAAATGTGGCCACTTGATTGAGCACTGAGTCTCTTTGATCATTGACCGCTGCAAGGTGGAGCTTCATATTTTCTAAGGTAAAAGCCCCCGATGTGAGGGCGGTATTTACGCTGAGCAGGAGAAGGAGCCCAGCGGTAAATAGCCCGATCAAGAAAGCGAAGAATGCGCGATTGCTCACGCTCTCGCTGTTATCAACGGTTAAGTCAGGGACTAATTTCAGAGCGGCTCGAGTTTGATCCGCGAACTCTCGGACCCGTGAGCGCTGCTTACTTTCAAGTGCTGGGGAATCAATCTGCGTCAGCGCCATTATGCCGTCAACCTTTCGACAGCCCGCAGCCGCATGGATTGTGCGCGCGGATTAGTCACGATCTCGGCATCCGATGCCGCCTCGCTCCCCCGCATAACAAGTGCATACTTCGCGGCGCTATCTGGCAGATCTATAGGAAGCCCGCGCGGCGTCTTGGATTCGGTTACCTCACTCAACGCAGATTTCACAATTTTATCTTCGAGTGATTGATAAGCCATGACGACCAGGCGTCCATGAATATCTAGAGCTTTAAGGGCGGCTGGGATCGCTCGTTCAAGAATTGCTAACTCATGATTAACTTCTATGCGCAACGCTTGGAAGGTGCGTTTTGCTGGGTTTCCACCAGTTCGGCGGGCCGCTGCAGGAATGGCGTTCTTGACAAGTTCTGCCAATTCTTTTGTTGTCTTGAGTCTGCCCTCGGTACGCGCCTCAATAATGAAATCGGCGATACGCGGTGCAAATTTCTCTTCGCCGTACATGCGCAAAATACGTACTAGTGCACTGTGATCGTACGTATTCAAAACATCAAAGGCGGTGTGCCCGCTGCTCTGGTCCATGCGCATATCAAGAGGTGCATCATGAGAATAGGCAAAGCCGCGTTCGCCATCATCTAATTGCATAGAGGAGACGCCAAGATCAAAGAGGATCCCGGCTACTTTGTTGATCCCGTGTTCACGCATTATCTCTTCGATTGCATCGTAGGTTGTATGCGCAATGACGAGGCGATCCTCAAATGGAAGAACTCTCTCGCGAGCAATAGCAATTGCGCTCTCATCACGATCGATCCCGATAACGATCAGTGTTGGGAATTTTTCAAGTAACGCTCTGGTATGACCCCCTAGGCCAAGAGTGGCATCAATGAGATATGTCGAAGGATTGTGGGATAGTGAATATTCAATGGCGGGGGTAAGTAGCTCGATGCAACGCTCTAACGCGACAGGTATATGTTGATGTGACATCTTGCTCCCCCTTTCTTTGATCACTTTTTAATTAATTGAAAAACTTTCATTCATTTCAGAGCTCTCTAGTTAGGTCACCGCCGACCGACGGATCGTGGGGGGAACGGCGCCGGGGAAGTGACGTCGTTGATATGAAGTCGGCGATGGCCTAACGAGAGAATTCGTTGGGCCGATCTATTTAGTTTTTAGTTTTTGAACGCTTAGAAGAGTCCTGGCAGCACCTCCGTAGATACGTCAGCGAAGCCCATCTCGCGATCGGCGAGATAGGTATTCCAGGCTGCGAAATCCCAGATTTCTAAACGGGTATTAGCGCCGATGACGACGCACTCTTTCTCTAGACCGGCATATGAACGCAGGCCGCCGGGAATGGTGACTCTGCCCTGCTTATCTGGAACCTCATCGTGAGCTCCGGCGAACATCACCCGCATGTAGTCGCGAGCGCCTTTTTCGGTCACGGGTGCTTGGCGCATCCGCTCTGTAATCGCGGTGAACTCCCCCATTGGAAAGACGTAGAGGCAGCGCTCTTGGCCCTTAGTTATGACGAGCCCTTTTGCTAAATCATCACGGAATCTGGCGGGCAAGATAATGCGACCCTTGTCGTCGAGCTTTGGCTCGTGGGTCCCCAAGAACATCTTTATCCCCTTTTTTCACCACTTACACGCTCACAATTCCCCCGAATCGTGAACATTCACCACTTTACTCCACTTTTCCCCTTTTTCAACCACTCCAGCCCATTTTTCTGCACAATCTCTCCACACCTCACCAATTGAGGGCTAAGTAGATAGAGAGAAATTGGCAATGAGGCGAGCGCAGAACTAATAGGCTCTCTCACTTATGAGTAAAAACGAGATTCTCATCGAGGCGAATCAGTTGGTGAAGCGCTATGGCGACTTCACGGCGGTTGACGGCATCAATTTTCAGGTCCGAAAGGGTGAATCTTTCGGTTTTCTTGGCCCAAACGGAGCCGGAAAGTCGACCACCATGCGGATCATCGCCGCCACCCTCACCCGCACTAGCGGTGAGATCACCATCTTGGGCAAGGATCCTGAGAAGTTTGGCCCCGAGATCAAGGCCCATCTGGGCGTAGTCCCCCAGGCGGACAACTTGGATCAGGCCCTGACCGTAGAGGAGAACCTCTATATATATGGTCGCTACTTTGGACTTTCAAAGAAGTTCATCAAGCCAAAGATTGAAGAGCTGCTCGATTTCGCGCAACTAACCGAAAAGCGCACCGTCAAGGTCGACGCCCTCAGCGGAGGAATGAAGCGCCGCCTCACCATCGCTCGCGCCCTCATCAGTGAGCCCGAGATTTTGATGCTCGATGAACCTACAACTGGTTTGGATCCGCAAGCCCGCCACATTCTCTGGGATCGCTTGTTCCGTCTTAAAGAGCAGGGTGTAACGCTTCTGATCACCACCCACTACATGGATGAGGCGGAACAACTCTGCGATCGCCTCATGGTGATGGATAAAGGTTCGATCATGGCCGAGGACTCCCCTGCCGGTTTGATCAAGAGTTACTCCACCAAAGAGGTCGTTGAAGTTCGCTTTGGTTCAGATCGCAATGCGGTCGTTGCACCACAACTGCAAGAGTTGGTCGAGCGCATTGAGGTGCTACCAGATCGCATTTTGATGTACGCGGATGATGGTGAAGCGCTCTTGCATAACCTCAGCCAAAAAGGGCTACATCCACTTACCTCACTCGTGCGCCGAAGCTCCCTTGAGGATGTCTTCTTGCGTCTTACCGGTCGAACACTGATCGAATAGCAGAACCACCATGGCAATTAGACAAGGTTCTCTCAAACTAGTGGATGTGCAACGCATTAAATCGCGCGGAGCATACTCAGTAGCGGAGTCGCGTATTTTAAATATGCGAAAATTTATTCCGGTTGTCGTCTCGATCGCTGTCGCTAACCCGACCCTCTATTTAGTCGCGGTTGGATTAGGTGTTGGCAAACTCATTAATAATCATTCTGGCGGAGTCGACGGAGTTAAGTACTTAACATTTTTAGCACCTGCATTGCTTGCGACCGCGGCAATTCAAACCGCGATGGATGAGACGGTCTTTACCACGATCCAAGGTTTTAAATGGGGCAAGGTCTTTTATGCCATGAATGCCACACCACTTTCCGGCAGGCAGATCGCAAATGGGGTTTTCTTAAGCTCTTTTCTGCGCGCAGCATTTTCAACGGTGGTGTACGGAGTTGTGATCGACCTCTTCGGAGGATTTAGTAGTGCGCGCGGTTGGTTCGCGGTGCTCGTTGGTCTACTTGCCGGCTCTGCCTTCGGCGCTCTGATGTTAGGTGTCTCTGCCTGGATCAGAAATGATGATCAATTCTTCAATATTTTGGGGCGTTTCATCATGATGCCGCTCTTCTTGTTCTCTGGAACCTTCTATCAACTATCTACACTTCCTATTTATCTGCGCTGGGTAGGTTGGGCCTCGCCGATCTGGCACGCCACCGAGCTCGGTCGGTATATGACCTATGGTCATCACATCAGCTTTGTAATGTTTATTGTCCACTTTGGATATTTGATTGCAATGCTGGCATTTGGAATGTGGCTGGCATATCGCGAATTTGAAAAGCGGTTAAGCGAATGAGTATTGATACCGCAGTTTCAATCGCCCAATCACGTCGCGGCTCATTAGGTGAGGGAAGTATTGCCGGTCGCCCCCAAGTTCTGCTCGAGCGCAGCTGGATGGCATTTAAGAACTCGGCCTGGATTGCGGTCCTCTCTGGTTTCTTTGAGCCCGTGCTGTATTTGCTCTCATTCGGTTATGGCTTAGGACATTTGATCGGAACTATCACATTGCCTGGTGGCCGCGTCGTTAGTTATGCAATGTTTATCGCACCAGGGTTATTGGCAACCAGCGCAATGAACGGCGCTATCTACGACTCCACCTGGAACGTCTTCTTTAAACTCAAGTTCGATCGCATCTACCAAGGCATGCTGCAGACATCACTCGGTTCAGTTGATGTGGCTCTCGGCGAGATTGGCTGGGCGTTAATTCGCGGCCTGGCTTACACCCTAGGCTTCATGTGTATCGCAGTTCCCGCAGGATTGATTCCAAGTTGGTGGGGAATTTTGGCAATACCGGCTGCGGTACTGATCGCCTTTGGCTTTGCCTCAATAGGAATGGCGATCACATCGTGCTTCACAACTTTTCAGCAGATGGATTTCATCAATATCGCGATGCTGCCACTTTTTCTATTCTCTGGTTCGTTCTACCCGCTCACCGTCTATCCAGGTTATCTGCAGGGATTCTTGAAGGCACTTCCACTTTGGCAGGGAATTGCGATGGTTCGCGACTTCACATTAGGAATTGTTGACTGGGGAATCATGTGGCACGTGCTCTACTTTGCAATGATGGCTGCAATTGGAGTCACGTTTACAACGAAGCGATTAACAAAACTCTTCTTGCGTTAAGGAGTTTATTAATTGTCGTAGTTGCGACGATCCCATCGTCCCT
>CAIMNT010000098.1 GCA_903842855.1 uncultured Actinomycetes bacterium | reverse complement strand
CCCTCTTTCCCTACCCGACGCTCTTCCGATCTGATGCAGCGTCAGTTTGTATGGAAATCAACTCGTGTACGTGATTTATTCGACAGCCTTTACAGAGGATGGCCATCAGGTGCAATTTTACTTTGGGAAACAGATGAAGATGTAGCTAAGCAAGATTTCGCTGTTTCCACTGATTCAGAGCAATCAGGCAACTCAAAACTTCTATTGGATGGACAGCAGCGGCTGACTTCACTCTCAGCAGTCATTAGAGGGGAACCTGTTTATGTACGAGGTCGTAAAAAACCTGTGGAGCTCTTATTTAATCTTGATCATCCTGATGAGAATTCTCAATCTTCAGATGTTGATCCAGATTTTGAAGATTTCGATGTATCGGAAATCGATGAAGATGCTGATGAAGCTGAAGAGAGTTCAAGCGCTGATGCTTCAGATAGCGAACTACAAAAACGTTTTGAATCTATGACATTTTTAGTGAAAGTTAATAGAGTTGCAAAACTTCAGAATTGGGTCTCTGTGTCTGAAGTTTTTGCCAATGATGACAATGTGTCTCTAATTCGATCAGCTGGAATTACTTCAATGGACGATCCTCGATTCTCCAAATACAACGATCGACTTAATCGCTTAAGGGCAATCAAGAAGTATTCATACAGACTTGACACACTCGAGAGATCACTGAGTTACGAAGAAGTTACTGAAATTTTCGTAAGAGTCAACTCACTTGGAGCACGTCTCAGAAGCTCTGACCTTGCTCTGGCTCAAATCACTGCTACATGGCGTGGTTCTCTATCTATTTTTCAGGAATTTGAAGAACAGACTACTAAAAGTGGGCTGAAGCTAGAGCTTGGAGATCATCTACGTTGCCTTGTGGTTATGGCAACCAACCAATCACGTTTTAGAGCTGCGGCAAATATCAACAGAGAAAATTTAGAGAGTGCTTGGGCTGATGCAAAGCGAGGTACCGAGTTTGCTGTCAATTTTCTGAAATCGAATTGTGGAATAAAAAGCACAGCCCTTCTGTCATCTCCTTCTCTTGCAACGGCAGTTGCTTATTTTGGTCATAAACGCAATTATGAATTAAGCCCTGATGAAACCTCTGCGCTACGCAGGTGGTCACTTCTGGCAAATGCAAAGGGCCGTTATTCGCGCGGTAGCTCTGAGACAATTCTTGACCAGGATCTAGCAACCATTCGCGACGGTGGCTCAGTTAAAGATCTTCTAGATCGATTGGCTGGACAAGTAGGTCGATTAGAGATCGTAGAAGAGGACTTGGTCGGACGTAATCAGAGATCAAGTTTGTTCAAGACACTCTTTCTTGCTCTCTCAGAAGATGGAGCTCAAGACTGGCGCACCGGAATTCAAATCGCGATTGATCATTCGGGTGCACAGGACAGGCTTCAGTTCCATCACATTTTTCCGAAGGATGTTCTAAAAGGAAAGTACTCTTTTCAACAAATTGATGACTTTTCGAACCTTGCGTTTATCGGCGGTAAGACGAATCGACAAATTACGAATAAAGCTCCAATCGACTATCTTCCAGAATTAATCAGGGAATTTGGCTCTGAGAGATTGATCGCCCACCTAGTTCCTCTTGAAAGCGATCTTCTTACCATTGATAACTATCTGAAATTTCTTGAAGATCGAAGAAAATTGATTACACAACGTTTGAATGACTTTCTTAACGGTTAGATAAGGTTTAGATGATAAGTAAGCAAATGAACAAGCAATTAGAAGCATTCTGGTAAAAGGTTTAGGATTAGCTTCATGCAGGCCATAGTCACTCCCTTAATTTCCACTTTAGGAATTACTAACCAACGAGTTGACCCTAGTTATCAGCAAATGTATAGCTTGCAACAGAGAGTAAATGAATTCCTCTGGATTGACTTCGCTCCATTCGATGGGAGGTCTGAATGAGCAAGAAGTCGCTCAGTGAGTCAGACATTTGTGACCGTTTTATTACGCCATCCCTTCTCAAGGCTGGTTGGGACCAGAGCAGGTGGCGCCGAGAATATGCCTTTACCGACGGTCGCATCATCGTGCGTGGCAAATTGGTGGCCCGTGGGAATCAAAAGCGCGCTGACTATATCCTCTTTTATAAGTCCAATCTTCCCAT
>CAIMNT010000097.1 GCA_903842855.1 uncultured Actinomycetes bacterium | reverse complement strand
GAGCGGCTTTGCACCTGTTGTCGCAATATTGCGACACGATTCAAGGAGCGCCAACTTTGCGCCGTTATAAGGATCTAGATATGACCAACGTGCATTGGCATCGGTTGAGATCGCAACACCAAGATTTGTATTCTCATCAATGCGCACCATTCCAGAATCCTCTGGTTGCGCTAACACCGAATTGCCTTGTACATATCGATCATATTGATCAGTAACCCAAGATTTGTCGGCGATATTTGGAGATGAGATCAACTTCAAAAACTCTGCCTTGATTGATTCTGCTGAGTCAACAGCAGGAAGTGAAGTTGGAGTCAGTGAATCCAAATACCCAGGCTTTGCGATAGGGCGGTTATAGACCGGACCATCATGTGCAACGGTGCGTGGAGGAACATCAACAATGAGTTCGCCATTGAAAGTTATCTCTAAACGAGTTCCTTCGGTGACCTCACCAATCACAGTTGCGGTGACATCCCACTTCTTACAAATCTTCATGAAGCGAGACAACTTTGAAGGTTCGATGATTGCACACATGCGTTCTTGTGACTCTGACATCAGAATTTCTTCTGGTGAAAGCGATGGATCACGCAGCGGAACTTTCTCGAGTTGAATCGACATTCCGCCAGATCCAGCGGATGCCAATTCGCTTGTCGCACACGAGAGACCAGCTCCACCTAAATCTTGAATACCTACTACTAAATCTTCTGCGAAAATCTCAAGCGAACATTCGATGAGAACTTTTTCAGCGAAAGGATCGCCTACTTGTACTGAAGGACGCTTTGCTGCCTTGCCTGATGCAAAGGTCTCTGAGGCAAGAACCGACACTCCGCCAATTCCATCTCCACCAGTCTTTGCCCCAAAGAGCACCACCAAATTGCCGGTTCCATGGGCAGTTGCCAACTTGATATCTTCGTGGCGCATCACGCCAACGCATAAGGCATTCACCAGGGGATTACCCGCATACGTAGCGTCAAATACCACTTCTCCGCCGATATTTGGCAGTCCCAGGCAATTTCCATAGCCACCGACTCCAGCGACAATACCGGGAAGTACACGACGCGTATCTGGTGCATCCGCAGGACCAAAGCGAAGTGGATCCATCACAGCAATGGGACGAGCACCCATCGTCAATATATCGCGAACGATTCCACCGACGCCGGTTGCAGCACCCTGATAAGGCTCAACAAATGATGGGTGATTGTGTGACTCAATTTTAAAGGTGACTGCATAACCCTGACCGATATCAACGACTCCAGCATTCTCGCCGATGCCAACGAGCAGAGCATCCGAGTGTGGTGCCTTCTCGCCAAATTGCTTTAAATGTACTTTGGAAGACTTATATGAGCAGTGTTCAGACCACATCACCGAATACATCGCGAGTTCTGATGCAGTTGGGCGACGACCAAGAATCTCTTTGATGCGGGCATACTCATCTTCTTTAAGTCCGAGTTCGCGCCATGGTTGAACTACCTCGGGATGTGCGGCGGCGTTTGCAACGGTATCGAGCGCCATTAGCGGCCCACCATACTTTGCAGAACTGAGGTGAAGAAAGTCAATCCATCTTCGCTAGGTCCCGTTAAAGATTCGATGGCTTGCTCTGGATGCGGCATCACACCAACGACATTGCCGCGTGCATTCGTGATACCAGCGATATCGTTCTTGGAACCATTTGGATTCTTATCTGCATAACGAAGAACAACACGACCTTCGGATTCCAATTCTGCAAGCGTCTGCGCGCTAGCCTGAAAAGATCCCTCGCCATTCTTAATCGGAATAACTAAACGATCACCTTTGGAGTAACCAGAGGTCCATGGTGTCGAATTATTTTCAATAACGAG
>CAIMNT010000096.1 GCA_903842855.1 uncultured Actinomycetes bacterium | reverse complement strand
CGACGATGATGCTGCCGCTGGTTGGCTGCTCCTCCCGAAGCACTAAGCGTAGGAAGGTCGACTTACCCGAGCCGGAGAGCCCTACGAGGAAGACAAACTCCCCCTTCGTGATTTCTAAATCGACTCGATCAAGCGCCGCTCGCTCCTGTTTAGGATAAATCTTGGTGACATTCTCAAATTTGATCACTAAAGACTCCTGGAGGGTGGGCGACGGGGCAAAGTTACTCCAACAGTTTAGTTTGCGAGCGCAATGAAGTCGGGGAGATTGGGCTTCAAATGCCTGTGAAAAAGTACATAAAGGGGGCAATTCGGAAGATGCGAGGTTCATTAGTAAAAAACCCCATCGCTTCCAGCCTCATGGCCTCCAGCATGATCCCCCTAGCCTTGCTCTTTATTACCGCTCATTCTCCAGCGGATCCCGGCTTCAATAAATCCCTCGAGGTCCCCGTCCAAAACTGCCGCTGGATTGCCCACTTCGTAATCTGTGCGAAGGTCTTTGACCATCTGGTACGGAGCAAGTACATACGAGCGCATCTGATTGCCCCATGATCCGGAGTTGTCCCCTTTGAGAGCATCGATCCTGGCGCGCTCTTCTTGGCGACGTCGCTCTAAGAGCTTGGATTGCAGAACAGCCATAGCGGTCGCGTTATTTTGGATTTGGGAGCGCTCGTTTTGGCAAGAGACCACAATTCCAGTTGGAATGTGTGTGATTCGAACAGCGGAGTCAGTGGTGTTCACTCCTTGCCCGCCAGGGCCAGAGGAGCGATATACATCAACTCTGATCTCTTTCTCATCAATATCGATGTGATCGGATTGCTCAACCACAGGCACGACTTCTACTCCAGCAAATGAGGTGTGGCGCCGACTTTGGGAGTCAAAGGGAGATATTCGAACAAGTCGATGGGTGCCCTGCTCAACCGAGAGTTTGCCATATGCATAGGGAGCGCTGATTCTAAAGGTGGTGGATTTGATGCCGGCCTCTTCTGCATACGAGGTCTCAAGTACATCGACCTTGTAAGAGTTTCGCTCGCAATAACGGAAGTACATTCGACTGAGCATCTCTGCCCAATCGGCGGCTTCCACTCCTCCAGCCTCGGAGCGAATTGTCATCAGGGCATCTCGTTCATCGTATTGCCCACTCAGGAGAGTCTGTACTTCAAGCTCACCGATTGCGCGGGTAACATCGTCGAGCTCTTGGCCCGCATCGGCCAACGCTTTCTGATCTTTATCCTCTTCGGCGAGTTCAAGTAGAAGAGGAACATCCTCTAAACGACGCCGAATTGTCGTAATTCGATTGAGGGTTGATTGCACTCGAGATAGTTTGCTCGTGACTACCTGCGCTTTCTCGGGGTCATTCCATAGATCCGGGGCGCTAGCCTCTGCCTCTAAAGAGAGGGCATCGGCCTGCAATTTAGGCAGATCAAGGACCTTTTCAATACTCACCAAGGTGGAGTCCAGGGCCTTTACCTCTTGTAAGTACTCGCGCGCGGCCATAGGCAAAGAGTAATGGTTTTTCTGGGGCGGTATTTGAAGCACATTTCAGGGTCGCACCCCACCAATAATCGAGGTAGCGGCCACGGTAGAAGAGATGGTTGTTCCATCGGTTCCAATGCCTAACGGTAATTTCAATAAAATCGGAATTCGGGCTGAGATAGTTGCATTCACCTCATCGTTAGCGCAGCTCCAATCGTCGATCGTTATCCGTTCGCCCCTCAACTGCGAAATAGAGATCTTTTCTGAAAATATTGCGAAGGACTTAGTGCAATCCAATGGAATTCTAAATTGAGCTCCATCTGCGCCAGATGTATCCATTAAGACATTTCCGGAGTAGTAGCGTGAGAGTGAGATTTGGTGCGCAGCCTGAGATATGGCTACCTCGCCTATTTCAATGAGTTGACGTTTGGCGAGGAAATTATCGGAGATATCAACGACTCCGAGTGAAGATATCAATAGAACGAAAAACAGAGCGAAGACAAGTATCGAAAGGCTGCCCGTCTCGTCACGCAGCAATTGCCTCACCTGCGATCGAATCATCTCCAGGCGTCCACGATTTGAGTGTCGCTCGCCGAAAACTCTAGGGATGGTGCGAAGATGAATCTGAAGATTCCCGAGAAATTTTTATGAAGGTGGGTAATGGTTGCAGTTACCTTAACTTGAGCATCCGGCGTTAAACACGGAACGGCAGAACATTCAATATTGAGTACAGGGGTCTCTGTAATACCTGCCGGTTTCAGGATTTTACTTTCAAAGAGATTGAGTAACGTCTGCATACGAGCTGCTTCAAAACTTTCATCGCCACTTGTGACAAATGCACGGGCACTTTGACGAGCTAAATTATGGAGGTCGGAGTTAATAATGGAATTTTGGTGGACTTCATTGAGATAAACGGTGAGGGGTAAAAGTAGTGGGAGTGCCAAGACCACAAATTCAATCACGGCGCTTCCTTCTTGATCACTAATTAAGCTATTGCGGAGATGACCCATCCGACCTCGAGTGAGGGGAGATTTTGAACTTCGGCACAATCTCACTCTTGAACCGCTACTCCCGTTGTGTAAAATAAATCCCCTACAGGCAATAGCGGAGTAATGGCCGGAACTTTCTCTTTGCGCTCTCCAACCAATACCGATCCTCCGCCAGGCAAAGGAAGTGCAATCGGATTTGAGCTCCATGGTTGAGATACTCCATCGCCCATTGCCGCAAAGGCAACTGCGCCTTGTGTAATTTGGCTATAAGTGTCTCTGCTGTACACCGAGATACACACCTGTAGCACGCTCAGAAAGAGCAGCATCAAGGGAATTAGAGTCAAAGCGCTCTCCACATTTCCACGCTCCTCTCCTATCACGGAGATCACTCGTCCCAAATTTCTCTTCAGGTAGGCGCGAAACCTGAATTTCGCAGGGCTCACCGAATGCCACTCATCGAGTCGAGTGAATTACGCAGAATCGCATCAATACGTGGCGCGGCTAATGTCCAGATTCCTGTCACAAGGCCGGTGGTCATTAGAACCACCAAGACCCAGCCCGGCACATCGCCTCGCTCCTCACTCAGCGCTCGGAAAACTTGCACTGAACTTTTCAGTACTTTCTCTCTGAGTTCATTTATTAGGCGACTTCCCATATTCATCATTTTCTCTCCTTGCCGAAAGCTGTCGATAGAGGCGGTATTCAGTAGTGCTTGTTGAGTAGTGCTTGTTGAGTAGTGCTTGTTGAGTAGTGCTTGTTGAGTAGTGCTTGTTGAGTAGTGCTTGTTGAGTAGTGCTTGTTCAGTAGTGCTTGTTCAGTAGTGCTTGTTCAGTAGTGCTTGTTCAGTAGTGCTTGTTCAGTAGTGCTCAGAATCCAACGCTGTGGCCAAGAGCGAAGTAAGACGGCCAGAGTGCGAAGAGAACTGAGACAGGAAGGATGAGGAAGACAACAGGGATCATGAGCGCGATCTCAGCCTTGCCAGCCGTGACGAGGAGTCGGGATCGCTCTTCACTGCGAACTTCCTCGACCTGTCTATTTACTACGTCGACAAGTGGCGATCCGCGCTCTATAGCGATCATCAAGGAATCGCAGAATCGACGAACCATGGGAGATTGGATTCGAGTATTTAGCAGGTCAAGCGCTTGCGAGAAATTTGCACCAGAGTGAATTTCTGAAACGCACTCTCGGAGCAAGAGAGCAAACTCTCCCTCTGCGCGACGACTAATGTGATCAAGAGCGGTCGCAGGGCTCTGATTGCCGGCCAATAAAATAGCGAACAACTCAACCACAAGTGGAAATTCGGATTCGATTTTCTTGCGAGATTTCTTACTCTCGACCTTATAAGTTGCGCTGTTATAGCCCGTAATTAGTTCGCTGCGGAATTCGGACCACAAGACAGAAAGTGCCACACCTAGTATCGGAGCAACGGCCATTAGGGCAATAAGAAATCTCATGCGAGCTCACCGCTAAATATTCTCGGAACTTCTTGTACTCGCCCCACACGTGACATCCAGAGATAAGCCAGAAGGCTTAGCAGAACGCCAAAGAGCAGAATGAGATGGCCGCTTAAAGTGGAGAAGGCCTGCAAGGTAGTCGGTTGCGTTGAAAGTATGACGAGAAGAATCCAAGGAGCGGCAGCTGCTACTACTGCAGAATTCTTGATCCAACCCAACTTTGCGTAAATCTCACCACGAACCGCAATATCGCTCCGGATAAAGTCCCCCAACTTCCTTAGCGTTATTGCGGTATCGCGGCTCCCTGTCCCTCGCGCAAAATCCAGCACCTCACAGACTTGATCGGCCACTGGATCACTAAATTCTCTTTTGATAAATACAAATATTTTCGAGATCTCGACACCTGAGAGCAGCATCTTTTTGCACTCTCCAAAGATCGGCCTGGAAATTTCAGGTCCACGCGTAGATAAACCAGAGATAGTTTCGGCAATAGAGAGTCCCGAACGTAGACCTGAGATCATGTGATCGAGGATCTCTGGCCAGAGCCCGGCAAGAGCTTCTTGTCGGCGTTGCATTTTTCGCTTCATCAGAATTGACGGGATGAGAGCCCCCAATCCAGCAGCTGGGATGGCAAGTAGATTGGTTCCAATCAGGGCATGCGCAACGAGGAAACCGAGGGCTCCCGCAGAAAACACATGGATACTTTTTGGTTTTCCTTTTCTGGCCATCATGCTGACCGCTGCGATCCGCCGGAGTCAAATACTCGATATGGATCACCGAGACCCATTTCGTATTTACCGTCACGATAAGTAAATAGAGGTTCAATCTCGGCGCGATCGTTCTCGATTCGACCAGTGACATGGGCGATCTCAACGATTCGCCTCTCACCTGTTTCGCGCAAGATCGTAGAGTGAACAATCAGGTCAATGGTGGCTGCAACAATTGGAGCTACAAATTGATAGGAGATATTTTCTCCGGCAAGTAACGGAAGTGTCTGCAATTTGGCAATCGCATCCCGCGCAGAATTTGCGTGAATCGTCGCCATTCCTGGTAAACCCGAGTTAAGCGCAATAAGCAGATCTAGCGCTTCAGCTTCGCGAATCTCACCCACAACCAGATGTGATGGCCGCATCCGCAGCGCCTCTTTAATCAATTTTCGAAGCGGAATCTCTCCTTCACCTTGAAGATTCGCCTGGCGAGTTTGTAGCGCAACGCAGTCAGGTAGTTGTGGCTTGAGCTCGAAGACCTCCTCGATGGTTATGACCCGATTATGAAATGGAACCGCGCTCACCAGCGCATTTAAAAGCGTGGTCTTGCCGGCTTGCGTTGATCCACTCACCAGAATGTTCAGTCCCGCGCGGACCGACTCTGTTAAGTATTCGGCTATCTCAGGACTCATCACCCCAAGCTCTGAAAGGTTGGCTAGCGATTTACCTCGGATCAGGTGTTTGCGAATATTTACCGCCCAGTTGACTGCGGTGACATCGGGAATTGCTACATGCAACCGGCTTCCGTCCGGTAAGCGGGCGTCCACGAAAGGATGCGATAGATCAAGTCGCCTTCCGCCCCACATGAGGAGCCTTTCTACTAAGTCGTGAATATCTTCTTGCTGCAAAACCAGATTGGTGAGCTGACTCACCCCTGCACGAGCGATAAAGATCCGATGTGGCGAGTTAATCCAGATCTCTTCCACGGTCGGATCTGCCATCAAAGCGGCAAGGGGTCCAAATTCATTCTTCATTTCGCTCACAAGCAGATGAAACTCCAGGCACGAATCGATCAGCTCAGCCTGTGAACCCACTGGGGATAACTTTTGCCTGTGGAAAGGCGGGCAGGGATTACTATCCTCAAGTGGCTAAAAAAACTCGCGCTCTAGTTGCTCTCAGTGCGATTTTGAGTTCAATTCTTCTCACATCTGCTTGCGGAGTTCAGTCGGGTGACCAGCGACCAGCCGATAGCAATTTAATTGCAGGGATTAACCTCTTGGTCTCTACCTTCAACGCAAATCATCCCAAGATGGCAACCTGGAAAAACGATGAAGTAAAGGCGCAACTCGCGCGCAAACTTCCAGTGGGAGTTGATACCGAAGCGGGTTGGCTCCTGCAGTGGCCTAATGCCACTCAAGGAGAACTTTCACAGGTGGTTGTTCCCTGGACTCTGCTGGGGCAATACCCCAACTCACCACTTCCTTATTTCAATCACTACAAAGGTGGCGCGCTTGTGCCACAAGCCACCAGCACCGATCTCGTGGCAAACGTGATTAAAACAGAGATGCAGGGTGATAAATATTTTGCCGCCGTCGTTGATATTCGCAGTTCAAAAATCGATCCACAGTGGATTATCTTCACCACAGTTCCTTATCTACCTGTCACCGACAACGCTTATGGTTTCGCTACAGTAGAAAATAAGAAATGGAGCGTCGTTGATTTCGGAACGGCTCTCGTGGGATGCGGCAAAGTGCCTACAAATGTGGAGAGTGAGTTCGGTTATCAATGTCCTTAACCTCAAAGGTGCGAAAGCCTTCTAGAACCAACTCATTAACTACTTTCAGCCAAGGTGAAACCAGTCTTTGGGAGTCCGAACTTTTACGTCGCACCTCTCGAAACTCAGCTCTGGTTGTAACGAGTCTGATGTTGGCAGCCACACTTGGTCTATCCGCATGCGGCGCCGCTACCTATTCCGAAAGTTCTGGATTGCCAAATGTAAAATTGACGCCAGGTGCGGTAAATCCCGCGGTTACCCAAGCCAATATTCGTGCCAATATTTGTGTTGTGGGTTGGACCGCAACAGTTCGACCACCCGTTAGTTACACCAATCAGTTGAAGTACAACCAACTTCACTCGGGGTACAACCTCGATGGTGATTTGAACATGAGAGATTATGAAGAGGACCACATAGTTCCTCTCGAGGTGGGTGGAAATCCCAGTAGTCCGTTAAACCTCTTTCCGGAACCCCACAACATCAAGTACAGCTCTTATGTTAAAGACCAGCTCGAAAATCAGATCCACCGGCTCGTATGCTCCGGACGACTTTCACTCAAAGCGGGACAGGCTATTTTCCTCTCCAATTGGGAGAAGGGCTATCGTAAATATATTGGCCCACTTCCGTAACAGGGTGTAGTGACCGTTCTAATCATTTACCGATTCAATGGTTGGCCGCTGGATCCACTAAATCTTGAAGCCAAAGACCTCCGCAAGAGCTAGAAGACTTTCACGCCCATCGTGCCACTCCCGCACATAGTCGATACCGGCTTGCGGATGTGGTTTTGTACTGGCAACCCTGCGTATCTCCGATTCGAGAGTATCTGGAGTGATATTGATGATTGGAACTTCCCCTGCCTCCTCCGGAACGTAACTCATCACCAAACGACCAGCCGCCAGCGCTTCGAGTGGGAAGACTCCGATTACTCCTAAGAATTGATCGATGACAAGATCCGCTTTGGCAATCGCTTCCGGAACTTCAGCATGAGTAAGGCTCTCTTCGCCAGCAAGGTAACTGTGGTAACTAATTACCCCCTCATCGCGAAGTTTCAAAAGCACTGGTTCAATTAAATCAGCGGATTTCAGCCAGGAGCGGCTTGGAAGGAAGAGGACGCGTAGCGGAGCATCCACCTCTGGATAGATTGGGGACTCCAGAGCAACTTTATGGAAACGATCAAAATCAATTGCGACTGGGAGCCAGTGCGCATCGGGGAGGTCGAGTAATAAATCTTTTGTAGTAACAAAGATTGGGATTTTCCTCTGCCGAATTTCAGGAAGTAGCGCAGCATTCTCAGTAGTCCGAGCACGTAATTTTTCTAATTCGGGGCTCTCTTTGTGGAAAGGCGAAAAGGGGTTTCGTTTCGCATGCGCCTCGGTATCACGTATATCGCTGCCATGAAATACAATGCCACTCTTCTTGCCAAGCAACTTCATTAATTCAAAGTCTTCAAGAATGAGATTCCTGCCATCCTTTGCGTTTTGAAGACGGAAGATTGGCCGGAGCGATTCAAAGAGGACAACATCCTTTGTGGAAGCAACCAAATCAGCAAGTTCTTGCCGGCTAGAAAAATCTCTCCACTGCTCCCGGGTGAGTGCAAAATCTGTTGTGAACCACTCCTTGGCTAGCTCGCCAGAAATTCGAAGCGATTGGGAGGCAAGACCAGCCTTTGTTAACGCCTTCGCCCACAGGGTCGCCTGGTTTGCCGAGTTAGTTGGCCCGATGAGAAAACTAGGTTTGGAACGGAAAGGTGATCCGAAAAATCTCTTGACTCCACGCTTCTTTGAAAGAATGCGAAGTCTAGTTTCGCGATCGAACCGAACCCGCCATGCAAGATAAACCGCTTTTTTGCGCAGAAAAAATCGTCGTACCGCCTTGAGGGCGCTGATGACCGGCTTCATGGATTTAGTATCTCACCAAGGTTCATGACTTTGCGTGACATGAGGCATTCATTGAATCAACAAGGTCACTACAAGTCACATATAGGTCAATCAATAATTAATTGAATCTCCCCAATTAAGCATAGAGAGAGCTTTTTGACGCTTTTAACCCTTTGCTTCACGCAGCGATTGATGCCCGTAATCCTTAAGGCGTTCATGCGTCTTGCGCAATTGCAATTCAATGCTCTTAACCGCTTGATCAAAGGCAGCTAGATCATTAAATGCTTGGCCCTCTCCGCGAACAAATGGCCCACTGCCGTGAGAAGAGAGAGTTACGACATGAGAGGTTTTTCCAAAACGGGGATTTGATTCGTGGATTATCTCGACCTTTATCCCATCCAAGACGACACCAAACCGTTGCAACGATTGAAGCTTCTCTGAAGCGATGGAACGAAAATCTTCTGCTAAAACTGCATTACGTGTATGAAAGATGATCTCCATGAAAAGAAGTTACTCCCTATCCATAACCCCCACAAGGGGGACTCCGCCTCAGTTGCTGTTAATTTCCTGTCCATTTCCCTTAAAAGTGCCCAAAATTGCAAGGGTCAAGATGCTTCTGTTAGTAGAAGGCTTGCAGGTAAGCCCTCTGACTCATTGATTCAACAATTTTACGCTACTGGTTCGAATCATGAGAACTTTTGCACATTGACCCAATGCAATCTCGATTAAGTTATGGCTCTACGTGCAAGCGACGCATCCGCATCTTCTTCATCGGTTTGGCAGCACTTGCCTTACTTGCCTTACTACCCTTTGCGCCCTTCTGAGCGCTTTTGGCAACATCTTTGCTAGTAGCAGCCTTAACCTCTTGTGAAACTACAGGTGCCTCGGCACTCTTTGCTGAGTCACCTTTAGTAGTGGCGTTGACAGGCTTCGTTGCCTCAGCAGGCTTTGTTGCCTCAGCAGGTATTGTTGCCTCAGTTGGTTTGGATGTTTCAACGGATTTGGATTCAGCAGTAGATGTAGCTTTATCACTCGCTATCTTGTGCGAAAGATTCTTAGAGACGGCCACACCTGCTGCAGTTCCCGCAGCAACTGCGGCGCTCTGAGCTCCGATCTTGGCAACCTTATGAAGAGAGGAGGTTGACTTTGCTCTAGCACTCTTCTTGACGCCAGTGGATCGACTTGCAACCTTCTTCACAGTTCTGGTGCCGGAACTCTTTTTCAGAGGCGACTTCTTGATAGCAGCCTTCTTTACTGGTGCCTTCTTTACTGGTGCCTTCTTTACTGGTGCCTTCTTTACTGGTGCCTTCTTCGCAACCGCTCTCTTAGCGACCGCTCTCTTAGCGACCGTCTTCTTTACGGGAGCAGATTGTCGGATGCTCCGCGACTTAGCAGCGGTCGCAGCGTAAGCTCCCTCGCTCTGGACCATCATTGGAACTGCGATTGCTCCGATCATTGCTATAGCAATTGTTTGAGCCCGCCAACTCTTTTTGACCCCGGCAGGGATCGCCTTCTTCTGGAATACATCCATCTGGATTTTCACCTTTCATAGTTATAGGCAGTGGAAGACCGCCCGAATGTTGGGATTCTGCTGGCTTAGGCGCAGGCGCGTTCAGGCTCACACATGGGCCTGTGCATAGAGAGTGCCTTGGGATGGCACACTTACCCCTATGCCCGTGAACGAAAATTTCGTCCCCAAGATCCAGGTTTTCGAGCCGCACCGCGCCTCCCTCCCACCCCTTATTCCCTATATCAAGGAGTTTTGGACGCGCCGCGCCTTTGCAACAGAGTTAGCGCGGTTTAATGACAAGGCGGAGTACCTAGATTCACGGCTTGGCAAAGTTTGGTTAGTGCTCAATCCACTGCTCCTGGGCTTTGTTTATTACCTCGTTGTAACGATCATCCGCCCTGGTGGCACCCTGCCTGGACTCACTCGGTTAGATCACCTTTTGATCGGCCTCTTCACCTTCTACTTTGCGCAGAACTGCGTAACCGCGGGTGCCCTCTCCATCACCATGGGTGGACGATTGATATTAAATCAAGCCTTTCCCCGCGCGCTCCTGCCTTTCTCATGTGCAATTCAGGCCTTCCAACAATTTCTCCCAACAATTCCTGTCTATATCTTCGTTCTCGTCGTTGGAAAGTGGGCATATCCGACGACCATCGTGCCGGGATGGACATGGCACTTCCTATGGATCCCATTCATTTTGATCTGCACTGGCTTAACTGGATTTGGGCTGGCACTTGTCTTTGCAACTCTCAATGTTTATTTCCGCGACACCAACAAGCTCTTAACGTATATCACCAGAATTTGGATGTACCTCTCGCCTGTGCTCTGGTTGCCAAATAGCTTGCGTGGAGGCATGAAGGCCCTGCTTTGGATCAATCCACTCGGTCCCGTCCTGAACGCAACTTCGCGAGTATGGGTAAGTGGCGAAACCCTCAATAAACAAACATTAGTGGGCTGCGTTTTTTGGGCAGTCGCGTCGATCATGATCGGCGGTTACTTCTTCATCTCAAGGGAGCGCGATTTTGCCATCCGTATCTAAGTCACCCGTCGTGCTGCCAGCAGATCTGGCAATTCGCATCGAGGACCTTTCCATTACTTACAAGGTAAGCCTCGAAGCTAAACGCACGCTCAAAAATGCTGTCATGCGTGCAAGTCTCAAGCAGAAGCAGCGCACCCGTACTATCGAAGCCATCAAGAATCTAACTTTAGATGTTCCACATGGTTCTGTACTGGGAATCGTCGGATCCAACGGCGCCGGAAAATCAACTCTTATGCGTTGTATCGCAGGCATTCTCTCGCCCTCCGAAGGCAGAATAGTTGTTAACGGGAAGATTTCTACCTTGCTGGCGCTGGGCGTTGGCTTTAATCCCGCACTTTCCGGTCGCGACAACATTATATTGGGTGGCCTGGCATCTGGTCTCAACATGGATGAGATCAGCAACAAGACAGATGAGATCGCAGACTTTGCTGCGTTGCCTGATGGTTTCATCGACCTACCTGTACGGACTTATTCAAGCGGTATGTATGGACGGCTCTCCTTCGCAGTAGCTGTCAGCATGACGCCCGATATCTTGTTACTTGACGAAGCGCTCTCTGCCGGCGATGCAGCATTCAAAGAGAAATCATTTGAACGTATGCGCCAACTCTGCGCTGAGGCACGCACAATTTTGATTGTTTCCCATGCCCTTGCCACCGTCACCGATCTCTGCGATACCGCAATCTGGATGCACAAAGGCCAAATGCTCGCGAAGGGCAAGCCCGAGGAGATCGTGGATGATTACCTCAAATTCTTAAATGTTGGATCACAGCCTTCCAATTACGAAGATATGTAAGGCGCCGATCAGATGTCGCAGAAAATCGATATCTCGATCATCTCTTCGGGAGCCAGTCTTGCCGATGCCCGGTTGCACAGATTAACGAGAGCGCTGCTACGGGCGGGGCTGAGCGTTGAAATATTTGCACCAGGAAATCTCAAAGATGCACCTTCCCAAACTTCAAAACTTTTTATTCGCAAACCATTTTTAACGAGTCATTGGAAGATAAGTTCGCTCGGTCCCCGCTATTTCCGCTCTCGTTACTTTGTATTTCGATCCAAAGGGCGAGTCATATATGCAATCTCACCAGAGGCGATCGCTCCTAGTTTTGGCTTTGCAAAATTGGTGAGAAGAAAATTAGCGGTTGATTTCTTTGAGGATTATCTGCGACTTCTCAATGATCGGGCGTGGACGAAACGCTATTTTGGAATTATCGGTTGGATTGCCAAAAGCGATACCAAGTCAGCGCTCTGGTTTGCAAAATACGCCGATCTCACAACCGTTGCAGATGTTCAAGTACCGCCCTTTGATGCAAAAAATCGGCTAGTGGTCCGCAATCTTCCAGATGCATCGCTCTTGACGGATAGCGGCGAGCGCAGTTCCACCCCGCGAGCTATTTATATAGGGGATTTACGTAAGAGCCGAGGATTACACGATATGTTGCAAGTGGCCGAACTTGCATCAAACTGGGAATTTGATTTTGTTGGCGGAGTCGCAAGCAGTGATCAAGAATTTGTGGATCAATGGTTACGCGCTCATGATCCAAACCAATCGCGCGTCCATTTTCGTGGAAGATTAGCACCACAAGAATCTTGGAAATTTGCGGCAGGTGCTTGGGTTGGACTATCGCTCTTAGAGAGCACGCCAGCATTTGTAGAGGCGGTACCCTCCAAACTCTATGAATATATGGCGGTTGGTTTGGCGACTATCTCAACACCTCTTCCCCGATGTGTTGCACTCATCGAGGCAAGCAGATCAGGAGCTATCCAAAGTACACCGCAAGGGGTTGCAGCGAGGCTAAAGAGTTGGCAAGAAAATCCTACTGAACTGGATTTACTGCGAAGCCAAGGCAGGAAATGGGCCTCGGAGAACCTCGATAGTGAGCGGGAATACGCGATTTTTGCCGCAGAGATGGTGAAGTTGACCCGCTAGACTTCCATTTATGGCTGTAAGGATCCTTCCAAGCGCGGATGTGGATGCTTCTGCAACTCTCGGGGATGGCAGTTCGATCTGGCATCTAGCCCAAATTCGTGATGGCGTCGTCCTTGGCTCAAATTGCATTATTGGCCGCGGCGCTTACATTGGTAGCGGCGTAACACTTGGCAATAACTGTAAAGTCCAAAATTATGCCTTGGTCTATGAACCAGCCGTGCTCGGAGATGGTGTTTTTATCGGTCCAGCAGCTGTATTGACCAATGATCAATTCCCGCGGGCGGTCAACACCGATCTCACGCTAAAAAGTGGGAGCGATTGGGATGCTGTAGGAGTCACGATCCATGATGGTGCCAGCATTGGCGCCCGCGCCGTCTGCATTGCTCCGGTCACAATCGGAAAATGGGCCTTAGTTGCAGCGGGTGCGGTCGTAACCAAGGATGTCCCTGACTTTGCTCTCGTGGCTGGAGTTCCAGCCAAGAGAATCCGTTGGGTTGGTAAGGCTGGTCTACCCCTCAATGATCTAGGCGGGGGTCGGTTTCAGTGTCCGCAGGATCAAAGTTATTACAAAGAGCTCTCGGAAGATCAGTTGATGGCGGAATAAAAAAGATCGGTGAACAGAGGATTGCATAGATATATGTTGAAGTTCAAAGATGGCAAAACTAAATATTGTTCTAGCGGAATTATCGAATTTGTAAGAATAAATTAAGTGACATTCAACGTACAACAGAAGTACCTAGTGGAGAAGAGAGTCAATTGATTCCAGCAGCCCGTCCAATCATCGGAGACGAAGAGCGCGCAGCAGTAGATCGCGTCCTACGCAGTGGAATGATGGCGCAAGGTCCAGAAGTAAAAGCCTTTGAAGAAGAGTTCTCCCGCTTTGTAGGTGGACGTCGTTGCATCGCTGTGAACTCTGGTACATCCGCGCTTCACTTGGGATTCTTGGCAGCGGGAATTAAGCCAGGCGATGAGGTCATCGTTCCTTCATTCTCATTTGCTGCAACTGCTAACTCTGTCGCACTCGCTGGTGGTATCCCGGTCTTTGGCGATATTGATCCGAAGACTTTCAACCTAGACCCTGACCATGTGGAATCACTTATCACTCCACGCACTAAAGCCATCATGCCTGTTCACCTCTATGGACATATCGCCGATATGGATCGATTCGAAGAAATCGGACAGAAGCATGGCTTGACTATCTTTGAAGATGCAGCGCAGGCGCACCTTGCCTCTCTTAACGGTCGTATGGCCGGTGAGTGGGGGGTCGTAGCCTCATTCTCGTTCTATCCCACTAAGAACATGACTGCGGGTGAAGGCGGAATGATTGTTACAAACGATGCCGATGTAGAACATCAGAGCAGAATGCTGCGCAACCAAGGTGGAGTCGTTCGCTACCAGAACGAAATTGTCGGATTTAACAACCGCATGACCGATATCCATGCTGCCATTGGCCGCGTGCAGGTTACGAAGGTTGAGGCTTGGACTGCGACCCGTCGCAAGAACGCTGCCTACCTAGATGCCAACCTCAAGGGAGTAATCACTCCCTACGTTCGCCCAGGTAGCGAGCACTCATACCACCAGTACACAATTCGTTTAGAGGGTGCCACCAGCGAGGCGCGCGATAAAGCGATTGAGCTCATTAAAGCAGGTGGGGTTGGATGCGATGTTTACTACCCAACACCTATTCATCGCTTGCCTTCCTTCGACTCGGTTCATGATCTACCGGTGACTGAGGAATTAGTTAAGGAAGTTATTTCAATTCCTGTTCACCCATCACTAACACAATCCGAACTCGAACAAATTGTTAGCGTCGTCAATGACGTTGTAACCAGAATCTAAGCGAGCAGATCACATGGCTGAGAAGAAATTACGTGCCGGTCTTGTAGGACTTGGCATGATGGGTCGCCACCATGCTCGAGTACTTGGCTCTTTGGACGGTGTTGAACTAGTCGGAGTCTGCGACCCAATGGGCGACCCACACGGGGTCGCTGGAAGTCGACCACTAGTAGCCCAGGTTGAAGAGTTGATTGCTCTCGGCATTGATTATGCAATGGTTGCAGCTCCAACCGCTTTTCATGAGGATCTAGCGCTAGCTCTAGCTGAGGCTGGGGTTCATGCACTAATAGAAAAGCCGCTCGCGGTTGATAATGAATCAGCGCAGAGAATTACCGATGCCTTTGCGGCAAGAGGATTAGTAGGAGCCGTTGGTCATATCGAACGCTACAACCCTGCGCTACAACAGCTGCGTTCAAAGCTTGATGCCGGTGAGTTGGGCAGCGTCTATCAAATTGCTACACGTCGCCAAGGGCCATTCCCTGCTCGCATCGCAGATGTTGGAGTAATCAAAGATCTTGCAACTCACGATATCGATCTCACAGCGTGGGTTGCCCGTTCGCCATTCATCAATGTTTCGGCAAAGACCGCCCTCAAGTCCGGCCGACCACACGAAGATATGGTGGCAGCAGTTGGAGAACTCGAGAATGGCATCATTACCAACCACTTAGTTAACTGGTTAACCCCATTTAAGGAGCGACTCACGATTGTTACTGGAGAGCGTGGAACTTTTGTCGCTGATACTTTGACAGCGGACCTCACCTTCTATGCCAACGCCTCCGTGGATACACAGTGGGATGCGGTCGCCTCCTTCCGCGGAGTGAGTGAGGGCGATGTAATCCGCTACGCATTTGCCAAGCCCGAGCCTCTCAAGATGGAGCATGAAGCCTTCCGCGATGCCGTACTTGGATTACCAGGGGCGGTAGAACGGATCGTTACGATGGAGCAAGGTTTAGCCACGGTACGAGTGGCTAGCGCAATGATCGAGAGCGCAAATACTCGTTCGGTTGTCACAGTTTCGAAAGGTCGCTGACGTAAATGAAGATCGCTGTAGTTGCACTAGGAAAAATTGGTCTTCCGCTAGCCGTTCAATTCGCTAAAAAAGGTCACCAAGTCATTGGGTGCGATGTTAATCAGAAGACCGTAGATCTCATCAATGCTGGGCTCGAGCCATTTCCTGGCGAGAACTTTTTAGCGCAATACCTCGCGGAGGTTGTCGTCTCAGGACACCTGGTAGCCACAGTGGATACCACCGCTGCAGTTAGTGAATCCGATGCAGTCGTGATTGTTGTTCCGCTCTTCGTGAATAACGATGGGATCCCTGACTTTGGTTGGATGGATGATGCAACAGAGAAGATTGCTGCAGGTCTTAAGCCAGGAACACTCGTTTCGTACGAGACCACTCTCCCAGTTGGCACAACCCGCAATCGCTTCGCTCCAGCACTAGAAAATGGTTCAGGGTTGAAGGCCGGAGTTGATTTCCACCTCGTCTTCTCACCAGAGCGGGTTCTTACTGGTCGCGTCTTTGCCGATCTACGTAAATATCCAAAACTTGTCGGCGGTATCAACGATGCAAGTACCGCTGCGGGAATCGAATTTTACCAAGCGGTCCTTGATTTTGACGATCGCCCAGACCTCTCTGAGAAAAATGGCGTCTGGAATCTAGGCACATCTGAAGCCAGCGAAATGGCGAAGTTGGCTGAAACGACAT
Organism: uncultured Actinomycetes bacterium; assembly: GCA_903842855.1. GTDB lineage: Bacteria > Actinomycetota > Actinomycetes > Nanopelagicales > Nanopelagicaceae > PALSA-747. The sequence goes on along the minus strand of CAIMNT010000096.1, from coordinate 21,061 downwards.
ACCGCGATGTAAATATTGCACTAGCTAACCAGTTTGCGATCTTTGCGGAGGGTGCAAATATCGATATCGCCAAAGTAATCGCCGCTTCCAATTCACAGCCTTATAGCCACATCCACCAACCTGGTATCGCCGTCGGTGGACACTGCATTCCTATCTATCCACGCTTCTATTTGTGGAATGATCCCGAGGCCACCGTCGTTCGATCGGCGCGTGAAGCGAACGCTGCCATGCCCGAACATGCAGTAAAACTATTATCGGATAACTTTGGAGATCTCACTGGAAAGACAGTTGCAGCACTTGGTATTTCATATCGCGGTGGAGTTAAAGAGTCGGCATTCTCTGGAATTTTTGGAGTAGTAACTGCCCTCAAAGCCCGTGGGGCGAATGTAGTTGTGAATGATCCTATGTATACCGACGAAGAGATTGTTGGACTTGGATTTCTTCCTTACGCAATCGGCCAAAAGGTAGATGCTGTAATTTTGCAAGCCGATCACAAGGAGTACAAATCGCTCACTAAATCTGATTTCCCTGGAGTGCAAGCGATTGTAGATGGCCGTCGCACGATGGACCGTAAGAACTTTGAGGGAGTCTCTTTCCGAGTTATTGGAGCTGGAGCCTAAGCAATTTCACTGTTGCTCTGTAGAACCACCGGCTCTGTAACCACAAATGGCATGTGGGTTCGTGCGACAGGTGTGGCGCGCGCAATTGCATTGTAAGTATCGAGAAGAATCTCTGCCTGACGCTCCCATGAGCGCTCTGACAATACTTCGCCTGTATAGGCGGCGCGATATTTAGCGGGATCGGCGAGTACTAACTTTGCGGCCCGGACAAAATCATCTACATCCTCTGCAACAAACACCTCCCCGTTTCCAAGCCGATTTACCTCCGCTGACATGGTCTTCACATCACTCACAATGATCGGTAAGTGAGCCTGCATATACTCGCCGAACTTTGTTATGAGGGAGATCTCGTGGTTGAGGCGATGCAAGATAGGAATCAAACCGATATCAGCTGTTGAAAGATATGAGACTAATTCAGAGTTTGGCACATATGGCACTACATGGAAGCGATCGCTTAATTCAGGTGCGCTAGCAACTAAATCTTGCACCGACTTGTTCTTTGGATTGGCAATGAGGGCTAAGTGCACTCCTGGGAGATTATGCAGCGCTGACAACGCAGTCTGAATTCCTCTTTGCGGTGCCACCGCCCCGGAGTAGACCATAAGTGGCGCACCGGCTGCTACCCCTATATCTTCACGTAAATTTCTGGCAGATACTTCTTGCCCATCAACTAATGGATCATTCGCAACTATTGTCGGACGCGTTGTTACTTGTAACTGATCAAGCAATAGGTCGTTCATTGGATCACTCACTGAGAGAACGGCAGCAGCTTTCTTGGAATATTGACGTTCGATCTTGGTATAGAGCGCGGCCATCGGTTTGGTGAGATGAGCGACTCCAGGAACATATTCATGGGCGTCATAAACGAGTGCGGCCGGTTTTCCAGCTGCGCGCAATTTATCTACGATTGCACCTGCGATAGGTAGAGCTGTGTAATCATGGGCGTGAACTACATCCGGTGCAAACTCCAGAGCGACTGGTGTAATTACCTTTACCGACCTATTCAAATTTGGAACTACTACCTCTTCTTTAACCTTTACTTTTTCAAATAATTTGCGGCGATACTTACGCAAACGTCGCAAAGATCCCAAAACCAGCCTCTCCAGCGTTTCACCCCGCATCATGAAGCGAAGCACGCGTGGAATTTGATTTTTGGTAATTACAATTTTGAGGGGCAAACGCAAAATACGTGCATAGCCAATGCTCAATTCGTCAGAGTAGTTTTGCGCTGTCGCTCCGATGACGAGCACATCCCAGCCAGCATTTCCAAGCGACCAAGCGCATTTAAGGACTCGAGAATCTTCTGTGACTCCATTCAACACAATATGTAGTGTCTTTGGAGTTGAGCTCATAGCGGTATCTTATCTATATCGAGTTCGATCCTAGATCTTTCTATCGAGGGTTCTTTTCTAGAATCAGTTGGTAAGGAAACCAATGCTTAAGTAAATGCCTCACGCTTACTTAGAACTTGGAAGCAAAAATACGAAGGCGGTGACCGCTGCAGCAAGCAACGTCGCTTGAACGAAGAGTTTGATCGCTGCATCTCTATCAATTTTGCGATCTGCCTCTGAAATGACGCGCTTGGTATTTCCTAAAGTTCCAAAATTAAACAAACCGGAGAGTCCAAAGGCGAGACAAAATTTCTTTCGGCTTTGCAGATACCCAATGGACATCACCAGCGCCGGTAAAAAGGTTCCAAGTCTGGCTAGCTGCGAGGAGTGCTGATGATAGAAACCAAAGACCGTTGAGATAGTTAAAAATAAACCGATTCCACCCACAAGTTGGCGACGACGAATCTCTCGTACTCCGATATTGCAGACGCCTGGGATGTACTCGACCTCATCGGGCACGCCTTCACCTAAAAAATTATCACTCATATGTAAAAGTCAGTTTAGAACTGACGTTCAGATTCTTCTTCGTCTGCAAAGAGTTCGTGCGTTCCATGTTCGCTATCGGCGAGCCATGCAAAGACGGACTTCAAGGCACCAAGGATTACCACCAGAACGGTGACCAATCCAACTGCGCGACGAATCTTCTTGAACATGAACTAAATCTACTCCTTCATCCTTGTTACTCGCTGGAAGGAACCTTAGAGCGTGCCGAGTGAGGTATGAACAATCGGTTAACTCTTAAGCGAAGCCAGCAGTGCGGAGTCGATATCGCGCCACAAATCCTCAAGATCTTCTATACCGATAGAGAGGCGAATGAGATTCGTGGGGATCGTTGGGCTTTCGGTACTCCAACGGTGACGACGCTCCCAGAGAGATTCCACGCCGCCCAGCGAAGTGGCATGGGCCACTAACTTTGAGGCAGCGCAAGCTCTATCTGCAGCTTCCGCGCCACCCCTGTGATCAAAGGCGATCACCGCACCGAAGCCCTTCATAAAACTCTTTGCAGTGGCGTGATGAGGATCGGTGGGAAGACCTGGGTAGCGAACGCGCTCAACAGCTGGGTGCAGGGAGAGGCGGATGGCGATCTCATGCGCGTTCTTCTGGGCTCTTTCGAGCCGGACTCCAAGAGTGCGAATTCCGCGCAAGGCTAGCCAAACCTCAAAGGGTCCAGGAATGGAACCATTTATCTTGCGCACATCAGCAAGGCGCTGATAAAGGGCTGGATCTTTGGTTGAGATCGAACCTAAGACCACATCGCTATGTCCAGCAATGTACTTTGAAAGCGAATGGATGACGACGTCAGCGCCAAGCTCGAGCGGTTGTTGCAGAAGCGGAGTAGCAAATGTGTTGTCGACCCCTACGCCAATATTTTGGACTTTGGCGGCGGCAATGAGCTTTGGAAGATCGGCAACTTCAAGTGCGGGATTGGTTGGGGACTCTAACCAAAGCAAGGTTGTGCCGGGAAGCGCTGCAAGCACCTCCTCACTGTTTGATACATCAACATAACGAACTTCGGCGGCGCCTGATGCTTCAGCCTGTCGCAACAAGACCATGGTTCCTGAATATCCATTTCGCGATGCCGTAATAACTGCTCCGCGGGGCAAGATAGAGAAGAGCGCGGTGATTGCGGCGACTCCGCTAGATAGGACCAGAGTTGGTCCATTCTCCAGGGATGCGATCGCATCCTCTAGTGCGCTCCAGGTGCTATTTCCGAATCTGCCATAGCCCGCAGAGCCCGGGGCAAGAAATGTGGAATTGAGATCGATGCCTACATTTACTCCCGCATCACTTATACGAGTTGGTCGCCCAGCCGCGACGACTCGACTCTCTAAACTCAAACCGTCGTGGGGTTCAAAGGGTGAATCTGATGACTGCGCGGGTGTCGACATGGGTGAAGCCTAACCTAGGCGGGAAAAGGCGCGCGGGTCGAAGTGTTAAATCAGAAGTTGGAGCCGGATGGTGCGCAGGGAGAAATTATTTCGGCTCTTTGGGTCTCTTGAGTGCGCTTAGAAGAGCGGTCAAGGCCAATGTGGCGATAACAAAGCCGAGCGATACCCCAAGTGAAACATCGGGAACTTTAATCCCCGCAATCTTGGTATGACCTTCGGCAATGGCCGCCTCAAAGATAAGTTTTAGGCCAATGAAGGCGAGAATGATTGAGAGTCCTTCGCTGAGGTAGATCAGCTTCCCCATGAGATCGCCAATCAAGAAATAAAGCTGACGTAGGCCCATTGAGGCAAAGATTGTGGCGGTAACGATTACGTAGGGATTGCGAGTCAATCCAAAAATTGCTGGAATGGAGTCAAAGGCAAAGAGCAGATTGGTGAGTGCAATGGCAACTAAGGCGACGGCTCCGACAGATGCGCCTTTGCGCTTAAGGAATTTAGTAACGCGGCCCTCTTCCCACTCCTCAGATTCGCTCTCTCGAAAGAGTTGCAAGGCGGTGTAGATCAGGAAGCCCCCGAAGAAGAAGAAGATCCACTCATACCTATTTACCAGGGCTGCTCCCCCCGCGATGAATACTCCACGAAGTAAGAGGGATGAAAGGATGCCCCAGAAGAGAATGATCTCTTCGCGCTCTTTCGCGACCTTGAGTTTGGCCATGATCAATAGAAGTACGAAAAGATTATCGAACGAGAGCGAATATTCAGTGATCCACCCAGCAAAGAATTCGCCTCGACTTTGGCCGGTAGACCAAATTCCAAGAAAAAAACCAAATGCGATCGCTGCGGCTATGTAGAAGAGCGTCCACAGACCCACATTGCGCAGAGAGGTGAGTTTGGCTCTATTTCGATAGGCGAAGAAAAAATCAACGACAAGTACTACGGCTAGACCACCAAGTGTCAGCGCCCAAGCGAGCGCACTCGTACTATTTGTGATCACGAGGTTAGCCTACTCACTAGGCTATTGCCGTGGCACTAACGACCGTTGAAGAGATGCGTAAACACGTTCGTGCAATCGCAAAAATAGATCCCGCCTTTGCTCCCGTCATCAAAGCGAGCCCATTATGCACAATAAATCAGAAGCGGCCGCGTCAGGGACATTATGAAAATCTGGTCACGTCCATCATCTCGCAACAACTGGCAGTGAAGGCAGCTGACACAATCCGCGACCGGGTGCGTGCTTTAGCAGGTGGTTCATTGAAACCTGAAGCGCTCGTTAACCTCTCTGCAGCTGATCTACGTACCGCTGGAGTTAGCGGTGCAAAAGCTCGCGCCATCGATGAGCTCACACAAGCCACACTTTCTGGTGCAGTTGAATTTAAGAAATTTTCAAAATTGAGTAATGAGGAGATATCTGCGGAGTTAACTGCGCTCTGGGGAATAGGACGTTGGACAGTCGAGATGTTTCTCATGTTCCATCTTGGACGCCTTGATTTATGGCCCGTTGGTGATTTAGCCATGCGCCGAGGTTGGGAGAAAATTCATCGACTTGATTCTGAGATTGCGCCAAAGGAGCTGGATTTAGTTGGGGATAAATTTGCGGGGCGTCAGAGCATTGTTGCTTGGTACTGCTGGCGTGCCACTGAAGGGGATTCGTCTAGTTGGTAGCGCCTAATAGTAGAAATTGATAAGCACTCAGTAATATCAACTATCCGATAGTTAATTGATCGGGATAAGGAACGCCTGTTGAAGAATGGCAGTCATATCCATTTGGATTCTTCTCGAGGTAGCGCTGGTGATATTCCTCAGCTGGCCAGTACACCATTCCATGAGCGCTCTTGATCTCTGTACAAATCTCATCAAGTCCGTTCTGTAGAAGAACATCGTTATAAATTTCACGAGTCGCTAGCGCCTCTTCTAACTGGCGCTCAGTACTGGCGTAAATAGCGCTGCGATATTGAGTCCCGATATCTCCACCTTGGCGATTTAAAGATGTTGGATCGTGCATTGTCCAAAATTCTTCAAGAAGGCGATGATATGAAATCTGACTTGGATCGAAGACGACCTCAACGATTTCAGCATGGCCGGTTTTGCCAGTGCAGACCTCTTTGTAGGTAGGCGCGGTGGTATGGCCACCCATATATCCGACGGAGGTGGAGATCACTCCAGGAAGGTTCCAGAAACGGCGCTCGGCTCCCCAGAAACATCCGGTGGCAAAGTATGCCTTCTCGATCAGTCCAGTCATTTCAACTACCTCATCCCTATGTCACTACTAAATATTGCACTTCTAAAGGCAAGATTCTTTCACTGATACCCTAGGGGGGCTTGTTGAAATTAGCCCTCGTAGCTCAGTGGATAGAGCACCGCCCTCCGGAGGCGGGTGCGCAGGTTCGACTCCTGTCGGGGGCACTAGATGGGTTCCCAGAGGCTCTAACAGGCAGACTCTCAGCGAATGTGAGGAATCTTTTACTCTATATCCTTGTTATCTCGGGTGACCTACGAGAGAATAGCCCCGTATTCACCACTATTTGCGCTCGGCTTCGGTAGAACTAGCGAGGTATGAGCCGTTTTAGTCTGAATTAGCACCTCCGGAAGGCCAGATCCGCCCATTGGCCCGCTGGAAGAACTTCCCTAAATTGAAGGAGATTACGATGGATTGGCGACACGAGGCGGCCTGCCGCGATGAGGATCCCGAACTCTTCTTCCCGATTGGAAATACTGGTCCAGCCTTGGCCCAAATTGAAGAGGCAAAAAAGGTCTGCCAGCGCTGCCCGGTTAAAGAGGCTTGCCTTGCCTGGGCTCTAGAGAGCGGTCAGGATGCTGGAGTTTGGGGCGGGCTATCTGAGGATGAACGCCGTGCCTTGAAGCGTCGCGCAGCTCGTAACCGCGCCCGTATGCTGGAGAGTCAGAACCAATTCTAATCCCTTAGGGATCGACCTCCGCTAAATCCTGATTTTTGGTTTCAGCGCTGGGATGGGTTAGACCTTAAAAACAATCATCGCTACGGTCTCATCATTGACTCGATTTAGCGAGATGCTGCCTTTAAGTTCATTTTCAGTCAGAGTTCGCACAATTTGAAGTCCCAGGTTGGATGATCTCTCCCAGTCGAAATCCTCCGGCAACCCGCTTCCATTATCGATCACTTTGATTGTGTAGGTGGTCTCGGCTCGAGTCACCTCCACCCGAACAATGTCACCAGAATCTGCCAGCCCATGTTCTAGTGAATTGTGAATCAACTCAGTGACAACAAGTGCCAAAGGCGTTGCAACCTGCGAATCTAAGATTCCAAAGTCGCCGATCTTTACGGGAGTAATTGGCCTTGGGCTCAATTCAATTGCATTGTGAACGATGCGATCGTAAACCTCATCAAAGAGGACGGACTCAGCGGAACTCGTTGAAAGAGTCTCATGCACAATCGCAATCGATGCCACGCGTCGCACCGCTTCTGCAAGAGCAGCACTAGCGGTTGGATCTTCGACGCGTCGAGACTGCAATCGCAACAACGCCGATACGGTCTGTAAATTATTCTTAACGCGGTGATGAATTTCACGGATAGTTGCATCTTTAGATACAAGCGCTCGATCGCGACGACGCAACTCAGTCACATCGTGTACCAGCACGATAGATCCGATGCGATCTCCACTTTCGATCAACGGAATAACTAACAAATCTACGATTCCATTGCCGTTATCAAAGTCAGCGCGGCGAAGTGTCTTGCCGCTCAGAATCGAGCTCCAGCTCTCTTCACTCGGAATAGATTGCGGCCGCTGCAGAGAATCAAATATTGCGCCGAGTTGTGTTCCTTCTATCTCGTTATCCCAACCTAGTCGGCTAATGGCTGAACGAGCATTTGGACTGGCATACGTTGCAGCGCCGAGTGCATCGAGGCGAACTAGACCATCTCCAACGCGAGGGGCATATTCGGCCTGATAAATACTGTCTTGAATCGGGAAGGTTCCTTCAGCGATCATGCGAAAGACCTTATGCGCGATCTCGCGATAATTGATCTCCAGGGGTGATGCAGAACGCATTGCCACGGCATTGCGGTGACGAGAAATTACCGCGATCGTTCGGCCATCAAAGTGAACTGGGACGGTCTCTTCTTTTATCAAGATATCACCGACCATTTCTGGTTCGGCATCTCTGATAATTAACCCAGTCGAAAGCGTCTGGTCGATGCGTGCGTTCTTACCCCAGATCAGCTCCTGGCCGATTACATCTTGAGCAAACACAGTAGGCGCGGTGGTGGGTCGGATATGCGCAATCGCAGTATGACCTTCGGGCCAGCTCTGATAATCCTTGCGGCGTGGCACCCACAAGATGAGGTCCGAAAAAGAGATATCTGAGAGCAACTGCCATTCGGAGACTAACTCCGACAAACGCTCTCGGTCTTTGACCGTTAAAGCGGTATGCGAATAGGCGAGATCACTTCGGGAGCTAATCGCCAATGTTCACACCTATCTGTTGCAGTTACTGGCTATGCCAGTGAAGCGGCAATCTTAGCAATCTCTTTTCTCTTTGGATCTTTGCCCATAAATGCTCCAAATATCTTGCTTTCATGCGAAGGGGCCAATTGGCTTTCGCGCAAGATGTACCTGCTCTCCCCTGTGGTCAGAGTCAGGAATTTGGCTTCCCACTCCCGCAACTCTCTTGAATGTCCAGTCAAGATACAGACAAAAACAATTGGTAAGCGCTTTTGTAACAACGGGTACTCGCGCATAAATTGAGAGAGTTCAGCCATGCTCGAAGCGGTTGACTTGCTCAAATAAATCAGATGTGTTGCCTTATCCAAGACATTGTTTACCAGCGACCCGTGCCAGCGTCGGTCAGCAGTTGCCTCCGCTAATCCAGGTAAAACACCAAGGTCTACAACCGCTGTCTCATCGCCTTCGGGAAGATGAGTTGGCCGCTTCTCTCGATCGAGAGGGATTACTTCAACCGCACTCTTCTCTAACTCTTCGCGCAAAGGTGCCACTCCTTGAGACCTAATATCCGCATCTATTAAGAGCGTTGCTCCCTTGAGCGCCAGCTCTCGTGAAAGGGCTGTAGCAAATCTTGTTCGACCAGGTGCGCCTGTGCTTCCGGTAACTGCGATTACTTTACGATCTCGAGGCTGCACTCGTGAAGTGCGATTAAATCTTTTTGTTGAAGTCAAAGGAAGAGCTCTTGACTGCCGAACTTGCGGAAAAGATGAAAAATCCGCGATCTGCGCTTCTGTTGATACAGACTCTTCACTCGGGGATACAACCTGCAACATGGGAGCTCGAAGCTTTCCGCGGATTGCCACCATCATTTCGTGAGAGGTAAATCCAACCGAATCTAGAGAGATGGTTGTGATAGTAGGGTGGTCAAGTTCCTGAATTAGTTCTGGCGAAAATCCGGGCAGTTCACTCTCGTAGATGATGACGGTACGCATTTGCAAACCGCGTTGATTCATGAATGTCATCAGCGAGGTGGCATCGAATGCCCTAAAGATAATGTTCCACCCTTGGGAGAATAGAAGTTGTGCCAAAAAATCCTCGCGATCTGCATCTGGAATCGCAGTGACTACTTCAAGTTGCGGAATCTCAGAACGGGTCACGGGCTAACACCAGCCTTCCTTGCGCTTCTGCGGTAACAATTATTGAAGTGACTGTGGGGCTCGCTGTGACACTCACGGCGACACTTCCACCAAGAGCACGAGATTTGACGTCGATATTCTGGATCGGGACCCTACGCGCGATAACGGCTGGCAAAACTCCCTGATCCTTTGGAATTACATAGATATCAACTAAATCCCCAATCGCTAGATCAGCGGGGAGATCATCGACGGCGACACCTATAGGCAGGTAAGTTGCGGTCGAGTTTGCACTTTCACTTGTCACATCAGTCACCGCAATCAAATCACCGGGCTGCAGCATTCGGGTAGCAAAATGACCTACCAACAAATCGCCTTTGCTCTCAAAATGAGTGGCGTCTTCTGCGAGATCTGCCTTCACAAGTTTTACGTTATTTGCAGTGATCCGACTACCCCCAGGAATTGAGCTCGTTGCCATCCAGACGAACGTTGAAGGAGTCGTATTTAGCAATAGCGATATTGCTAAGAGTGAAAGCACCAGGCCTCCGCCAGCTAAAATCCGACGGAAATTTCGTTGTATAAATTTCTGCAATTCATCCATGGGAGATGGATACCTAATCTCAGATAAATCCGCTCTTAGTTATCCACAATGAATTTTCATCCTTTCGGATGATTTGAACCTGGTAGCGAAGTGAGAGTTTTGCCCAATGAGCGCAGAACTAATACAAGCTAAAGATTTAACTCCTCGTGTGATTCGTTTTCCACGGCCAGGACAACTAGAACCAAGTGTAGATATACACATTGCTCCAACTCTTCAACTTTTAACACCTACTCGGGTTGAAGTTCAAGTCCATTCACGCAAGCTCTTTCTTGTACCTACTCCTCAACATCTTGACGGTGAAGATGCAGATAGCGAGTACCTCCCCAAGCCATCACCCTTATCGGAATTACCACCTCTTCAAGAGACAGTAAATCGATACGTACTAGGAATAGTTGAAATTTGGGGTGGGAGACGCCAACCCATGCAATTGGCGAGACTCTCCCATCGGATGGTTTACTCGAAGATAACGGCGATGGCTGGGAGCCATAAAGAGATTCCAAAAATTCGGAAGATTTACATATCCGAACCGATAGAAGGAGTTGCGGAAACGACGGTCACTTTGCGATTCAATGATCGAGTTCGCTCATTGGTTTTACGATTTGAGGGAGTTGATAAGAGATGGCTCTGTACGGAATTGGGTTTGCTCTAGTTGTTGCGCGCTTGCTTCCATGCACATGCACTAACGAACTAGTTATTGAAATCCTGTTGCGCCTGCATCAAGCCCTTTTCAATGAGCCGCTCAACTGCATCTGCGCTACGCGCTACAAAGTCGGGCAGCTCTTTCTGCTCTGCACTTGAAAAAGGTTTCAAGACCCAATCCGCTGGCGCTTGTGGGCCTGATGGACGACCAACTCCGAGACGAATCCGGAAGTAGTCGGGACCCCCAAAGTGTTTAGTGATGTCTTTAAGCCCATTGTGGCCATTATCGCCACCACCTTGTTTAATGCGGATCGCACCAAAGGGTAGATCAATCTCATCTTGAACGACGATTACGCGATCAACTGGGACTTTATAAAAGTCAGCAAGTGCTTTAAGTGGCCCACCTGACTCGTTCATATACAACTTTGATTTTGCAACGGTGAGAGGGATCTGCCCGAGGTAGATATCGGCAATCTCTGTGCGAGATTTATGTGAGGTAAATTTAGAATTGCTCGCCAGGTAGTTGATGACCATATGGCCGATGTTATGGCGAGTTTTGGCATATTGATCGCCGGGGTTTCCGAGTCCGAAAACCAGCCAGCGATCAGCCATGGTGAAGTGTTAAGTCGCTACTTATTCTTTTGGAGCAGCAGCTGGAGTTGCTTCAGCTGCAGGTGCCGCAGGAGTATCAGCATCAGATGAGGTTGAACGCTCAGATAAGTGAACAACAACGAGCTCTGGATCAGAGACGAGGGTTGTTCCCGCAGGAAGTTGTACGTCTGCAGCGGTCTTGCTGGTTCCAGCAGGCATACCTGTGAGATCAAGTACCAAGAATGATGGGATCGAAGTTGCTTCTGCTTCCACTTCGATGGTGTTGTTTACGTGCTCGAGGATTCCATCCTTGTCGAACTGTCCCTCTGTGTGAACAGGAACTTCGACAGTTACCTTCTCACCCTTACGGACAACGAGAAGATCGATATGCTCAAAGATTCCAGTCAGAGGATTCTTAGAGACTGACTTTGGAAGTACGAGTTCTGACTTTCCGTCAAAATTAACGTTGAGAAGAACGTTTGAAGCCTTAAGGGCTGTAGCCAACTCGCGTGATGGAAGAGCAATGTGCTGTGGTTCTGCATTGTGACCATAGATAACGGCAGGAACTAAACCAGCCTTACGATCGCGGCGTGAGGCGCCCTTACCAAAGTTGGTGCGCTTGCTACCGTTGATTTGAATCTCGGCCATTTAAAACTCCCTTGTAGTGAACGGACGCAACACGTTCCAAGAGAGAGACCGTCGATCACGGATATTTCTATCCCTCGCCGGAACGAAGCCTAAGGTTAGCGAATTAGGAGTCGTTATAACAAATTGCCTCGAAAAAGGCCCATAAATCCCCTAAAAATAACTACCTTTTAGGAATGGCCATCGAAGAGGCTAGTGACTGAGCCATCTTCAAATACCTCTTTGATTGCCCGCCCGAGTAGGGGTGCAATGGAGAGCACGGTCAATTTATCGAAGCGAGATTCTTCCGCTATCGGCAGAGTGTTGGTGACAACGACTTCACTGACTCGTGAATTACGTAAACGTTCGACTGCTGGACCGGATAAGACTGCATGTGTTGCAGCAACTATTACCTCAGATGCACCCTCTTCAAAGAGAGCATCAACTGCCTTGGTAATTGTTCCAGCTGTATCGATCATGTCATCTATAACGACACAGGTTTGACCCTGTACATCTCCAACCACGCGACCTGTCACAGATTCGTTTGGAATCCGCGGATCGCGAGTCTTATGAATAAATGCGATTGGAGCGCCACCCAACATATCTGACCAACGTTCAGCAACGCGTACCCGGCCAGAGTCCGGTGAAACGATAGTCAGACGCGAACGATCAACTTTACTTCCCACATAATTTGTAAGAAGCGGAAGTGCAAAGAGGTGATCTACTGGTCCATCGAAGAAACCTTGAATTTGTGAGGTGTGAAGATCAACGACCATCAAACGATCGGCACCGGCGGTCTTAAAAAGGTCAGCCATCAAACGAGCAGAGATTGGCTCTCGCCCACGATGCTTCTTATCTTGACGGGCATATCCGTAAAACGGTGCGACAACTGTGATCCGCTTTGCCGATGCGCGCTTAAGGGCATCGACCATGATGAGTTGTTCCATGATCTGCTTATTTACTGGTGCAGCGTGACTTTGAATTACAAAGGCATCGGAGCCGCGCACAGATTCTTCGAAGCGAACAAAGATCTCACCGTTGGCGAAGTCGTATGCGGATGTTGGGGTGATAGGAATGCCTAGTTCAGCGGCGACATCTTCTGCTAACTCGGGGTATCCGCGACCGGTAAAGATCCGTAATCGCTTTTCCGAGCTAAGTCGAAGTTCGCTCATGCTTCCCCCTGTGCTTTAGTAGAGCCATCAGTGGCTCCGGCTTTTTTGGCAGATTCGGCCGACTTCGAGCCCGCCCGCTTACGCAGAACCCACCCTAAGACATTTCTCTGTTTTGCCCTAGCAACTCCTATGGAACCTGCTGGAACGTCCTCGGTGATGACAGAGCCAGCCGCTGTATAGGCGCCATCGCCAATGTTTACCGGTGCCACCAACATGGTGTCGCTACCTATCCGCACGTCATTGCCAATAGTGGTCTCGTGCTTCTCCACCCCGTCGTAATTCACAAATATGGTGGCCGCTCCAATATTGGTCCCCGAACCGATAGTGGCATCCCCAACATACGAAAGATGAGGCACTTTGGAGCCGGCTCCAATGCTGGAGTTTTTGACTTCGACATAGGCGCCGACTTTGCTGCCTTCCGCCAAGGTAGTTCCAGGCCGGATAAAACTAAAGGGCCCAACGTTCGCCCCAGCTCCAATTGCAGAATCGGTGGCACGGCTTTCTATGACACTCGCTCCAGCCCCTACAAAAACATTCTGCAGTGTCGTGCGCGGGCCGATGGTGGCCCCTGTTTCGATCTTGGTATTTCCAGTAATGGAGCTACCTGGATGAATGGTGACATCAGGGGCGATTTCAACCCCCAGATCTATCCACGTGGTTGTGGGATCGATAATGCTGACACCGTTTTTCATAAGGGTCTCATTAATGCGATCGCGCATGATCGCAGCGCACTCTGCCAACTGGCTACGGTCATTTGCCCCGAGCGTCTCGGTATAGTCGCTAGAGGCAATAGCGAGAGCGCTCTTTCCAGCTTCCTTGATAAGCGCCAATACATCGGTGAGGTAAAGCTCGCCCTGCGAGTTGCCACTCTTGAGTCCAGCGAGCGCAGAGCGGAGTACGGCAATATCAAAGAGATAGACACCTGTATTAATCTCATCGATCTCTTTTTGCAGTGGATCGGCGTCGCGCTCCTCAACAATTCCTTCGAGCGATCCATCTTCGGCTCGCACTATTCGTCCATAGCCGAAAGGGTCTGGGACAAAAGCGCTAAGTACTGATGCATCGACTTCTAGCCCAGTGTGGGCGTCAAAAAACTCTTGAAGGGTTACAGAGGTGAGCAAAGGAGTATCGCCTGCCAAAATCAAAACTGTGCCGATTTGAGGCGCTCCCTCAAGAGCCACCTGAACCGCATGGCCCGTGCCATTGCGCTGCTCTTGAACCACGATGGTCGTCCCTGGAAATTGGGTAAGGAGGTGCTCCTCAACTAGTTCGCGTGCGGCTCCTACGACTACCCGTAACTCTTTGGCATGTAAGGGCGTTGTTGCATTGATAACGTGATCGACGATTGGGCGACCAGCTATTTGATGGAGAACCTTTGGAAGGGCAGATTTCATACGAGTTCCCTCGCCGGCAGCTAAGACGATTACGAGGTCGAGCTGCTTCACTGCTCTCCCCCTCACTGCTTCGGCGGCTGCGTTATGGCTCCGCCACCAGGTATCGATCCTGGACCCTGGGCTTCAAAGGCCCATGTGCTAGCCACTACACAATGGCGGAACCTGAATTCTCCCTTATAAGTGCCATTGCGACAAATACGCAGAATTTACGGTGTTTTAGGGTGGTTCTACTGAGGCCTCTAGAGAGTTTCGATTGCGCGAGCTCCATGTGTGGGACCTGTGGCTCTAATAACTCCTGCAACCACACCGCTCGCGCTAAGAGCAACGGTTAAATCAAGAGCCCGCTCTTCATCGGCGACCAAGAAGGCAACCGTGGGGCCGCTACCCGAAACGACTGCACCTAGGGCGCCATAATCAATTCCCACATCGAGGACTAGGCGTAGTGCTGGGCGCAGCGAACAGGCTGCCGACTGGAGATCGTTAGCCAAGGACCTACCCACAAGCTCGGCATCCCCAGCACGTAGCGCCTGCAAGATCTGATCCGAGACTTGAGGCCGAGCGATATCTAACCCGGTGCGAAGTCGATCGCATTCCCTATAAACCGACTGTGTAGATAGCCCTTGAGGCGCCATCGCTAAGACCCAGTTATAACTTCCCCGAGCCAGAACGGGGGTGAGTTGATCCCCGTGGCCACGTCCAATTGCGATGCCGCCTGTAATGGCGAAAGGAACATCGCTACCTAGTTGTGCACCGATCTTCTCCATACCATCGCGCGATAAGCCAAGTTCAAAGAGGGCATCGAAGGCAACGATCACCGCTGCCGCATCGGCACTCCCACCAGCCATTCCACCCGCGACAGGAATCTCTTTCTTGATATGAATCGAGATATCGGAATCAAGGTCGTGCAGATCAATCATGAGTTGAGCAGCGCGATAAGCCAAGTTTGTTGAATCTATAGGGACGCCAGCTGCAGTTGGGCCACTGATCGTCAAAGTGATTCCAGAACCTGGCTCTGCAAATCTCACTGAGACATCATCGTAAATTGCGATTGCTTGAAAAACGGTTGTGACTTCGTGATAGCCATCTGGTTCAAGCGGGCCAACCGAGAGTTGCAAGTTCACCTTTCCGGGAACTCGCACAACTACTCCGTTACGCCTCATGGCTCTAGCGTATTGGCAATCGCCATAAAGTCGCGGAGAAGCAAAGTCTCACCGCGGGCAGTGGGATCTACTCCGGCCTCACCTATGGCTACCTCTGCCTCGCCTGCGAATAATTGAGATAGAGCACTTCTGAGCATTTTGCGGCGTTGGGCGAATGCCGCATCAATCACTGAAAAGGTGAGAGCTCGCTCCGATTCACTGCCCGCAGCTTCATGTCTCACAAATCGAACCAGTGAAGAGTCCACATTGGGGATCGGCCAAAAGACCTGCCTGGCAACGTTTCCTGCTCCACTCATATCTGCCCACCAAGTGGCTTTTACGGAAGGCGACCCATAGGTCTTATTTCCGGGCCTTGCAATGAGACGATCGGCGACTTCGCTTTGGACCATCACTACACCCGAACGGATTGTTGGAAATTTCTCAAGGAAGTGCAACAGAACCGGGACAGATATGTTGTAAGGCAGATTTGCCACCAAGATTGTGGGTTCCAGTGGAAGTGATTGCGTTGCCAGAGCATCTTCATTAATCATGAGCAACTTCGCACTATCGAATCCGTGGGTGGAAGCGGTATTCGGTAACTCCATCGCTAGCCGCGGATCGATCTCAATTGCAATCACCGATTTCGCGATCTCTAGCAGCGCAAGTGTGAGCGAACCGAGCCCTGGTCCAATTTCAAGTGCAACATCGTCGGAATTCACATCTGCGACCTTAACGATGCGACGACAAGTATTAGCGTCAACCACAAAATTTTGTCCCAACTTTTTAGTTGGGTTAACTCCGATGCGCGCTGCAATCTCGCGAATTTCTGCCGCACCCAGCAGCGTGGTCATTAATCAAAACTTCCGAACAAACGTAACGCATTTTCTGTTACCTGATCGCATAAATACTCGACGCTCACATCGCGCAGATCAGCTACAAACCTAATGATGTTTGCCACTTGTGCTGGAGTATTAAGAGTTCCGCGATGTGGTGCAGGCGCCAAGAAAGGAGAGTCGGTCTCGATCAACAATTGCTCGACTGGAACTAGTTTGGCGGCCTCGCGTAACTCTGGCGCATTTTTAAAAGTCACGGTTCCTGCGAATGATAAGAAATACCCGGCATCGACGCATTCGCGTGCCATCTCGGCATCGCCGGAATAGCAATGAAAAATAGTCAAACGAGGGGCACCAACATCAAGCAAGGTATCAAGAACGGCGCGATGCGCATTGCGATCATGAATTACCAAGGCTTTGTCGACCTCTTTCGCAAGTGCAATGTGTCGCTTGAAAGAGTAAATCTGTCGATCACGCAGCTCCGGTTCAGTTCTAAAGAAATCAAGACCAGTCTCACCGATAGCGCGTACGCGTGGATGAGCGGCTAGTTCCTCAATAACAGCGAGATCCGCCTCTAAATCTGCTACTACGGGAGCTTCATTGGGGTGGAGTGCTACCGCAGCCAATACCTGCCCAGGAAAGCTTTCAGCGCACTTAACTCCCCAACGGGATTGAGCTGCGGAATAGCCAACTTGAATGACGCGATCTATACCAGCGCGAGCCGCGGATGCGAGAAGTTCAGCAACTTCCGGTGCATCTGGTGCGCTCTCTGTAACAAGTTCCATATGTGCATGCACATCTATGCAAGGCCTCTTAAGCGGTTCAGGAACGGGTGCGTCTGGACGAGGCTCCTTAAGAGAGTGGCGGTCGGACATCTACTCCGCTTTTTCTTCTAGCCGCGGAAAGAGAACTGCACCTTTCGTGACCTTGGACCCTTTGGGCAACTGTCCCCAACGGCCCACATCACCGATCAACTGCTTGGAGATCTCACCTAGAGTTTCATTGGCGCCCAAACTCTCCCACAAGATTTCGGTGGTGGCAGGCATGATGGGATGCAGGAGTACCGCTAACGCGCGAAGCGCATCTGCGGTGTTGTACAAGACCTTCTCTAGCTCAACGACGTTGGCGGGATCTTTAGCCAGCACCCAAGGTTGCTGTTCAGTCACATACCCGTTCACACGTTTGCAAAAATCTATGATCGCATTTATGCCAGTTTGAAAATCCAAAGCGACAATCGCGCTATCGGCGGTACTTGCAGCAAGGCTTAAGGCGTTACTTAGTGTTTCGTCATAAGCCACAGCGGGGATCAGCCCATCACAATATTTCTCAATCATCGCTATTAAACGTGAGGCAAGATTTCCAAAATCATTAGCTAGCTCAGATGTATAACGAGCCGACATATCCTCCCAGGAGAAAGATCCATCGCTTCCAAATGGAATTGCACGTAGGAAGTAATATCGAAATGCATCTACGCCGAAATGATCGGTGATCTCAGATGGAGCGATCTTGTTCGCCTTTGATTTAGACATCTTCTCGCCGCCGACCAATAGCCATCCGTGCGCAAAAACCTTCTTTGGTAGCGGCAAATTCGCGGCCATCAACATGGCGGGCCAGATAACAGCGTGAAAGCGCAAAATATCTTTACCGACTAGATGCACATCTGCTGGCCACGTTCTCAGAAATTTCTGCGCACCATCGCTTCCAGCTTCATCGCCGAGCCCAACTGCAGTCGCATAGTTCAACAGCGCATCAAACCAGACGTAGACCACTTGCTTGGTATCCCAAGGAACGGGAATTCCCCAATCAAAGGTAGAGCGAGAGATCGAGAGGTCTTCTACACCGCTCTCCAAGAATGAAACCACTTCATTTCGGGCACTAGCTGGTTCGCATGCCTCTGGATGGTCTTTGTAGTGTTGCAATATTTGTGGCACGAAAGCGCTTAATTTAAAGAACCAATTCTCTTCACTCAAGATTTCGACTGGAGTGCCATGGACTTTACAGCGTCCTTCATCCAAATCTGCAGGAAGTTTAAATTCTTCACAACCAATGCAATATGGACCTTCATATTTGCCTGAGTAGATATAGCCCGCATCTTTGAGTCCGGTAAGAAAGCGTTGTACTCGCTCCATATGCCGAGGTTCAGTTGTACGAATAAAATCATCGTTAGCAATGTTCAAGTCTTTCCAGACCGGCTTCCAAGACTCCTCCACCAAGCGGTCGCACCACTCTTGAGGAGCTACTCCATTGGATTGCGCCGCACTCAGAACCTTTTGACCATGCTCGTCAGTGCCCGTTAAAAACCAGACAGACTCCCCGCGTTGACGATGCCAGCGCGTAAGTACATCCCCAGCAACTGTGGTGTAAGCGGTACCGATATGTGGGGCATCGTTCACATAATAAATCGGCGTCGTGAGGTAAAAAGATTTGGAATCGGCGCTCATAAGGCGATCTTATCTTTCAGCAGGCTTGGCACCGACCATAGCGTCGAAGACAAACCGTTTGGGAAGGTTAACCTCTTTGGCGATTGCGGCAATGGCATCTTTGCGTGCATCTCCGGCCACCTCGCGGGCACGGACCATTTCAACCAGTTGAGCCGAGGTATAACTTTGCGAGCTCGGATCAAAACCCTCGAAGACGATGGTTATTTCACCCAAGATCTCACGATTAGCGCTCCACTCAAGAAGTTCGGAGATAGAACCTCGAATCGTCTCTTCGTACGTCTTGGTCATCTCGCGGCAGATTGCGCCTTTTCGATCGGCTCCAAATGCCGCAACCGCATCAGTCAAAGAGTCGTGCAATCTGTGGGGTGCCTCGAAGAAAATTATGGTGCGCTCTTCATTGCTGAGTTTTTCATACCAACTCTGTCGCGCCCCCAAAGTTCGGGGTGCAAAGCCTTCGAAGCAGAAACGATCTGTGGCAAGCCCTGAAAGCAGAAGGGCTGTTGTTACAGCACTTGGACCTGGCAGAACCTGGATGTCGATTCCAAGTTCAACTGCCACACGTATGAGACGATATCCAGGATCGCTGATTCCAGGGGCTCCCGCATCAGTGATCACCAGGAGATCATCGCCACTCACTAAAATCGCGCTGAGCTGCTCTAAGCGCTCATTCTCGTTACCCTCAAAATATGAGATGACCTTTCCCGAGTAGCGAATCCCCAGGTCGCTGGTGAGGCGGTTTAATTTCCGCGAATCCTCCGCAGCAATATAGGGAACGCTCTCCAATACAGATTTAATCCGAGCAGTTGTATCTCCCACATTTCCAAGGGGTCCACAGGCAAGGATCAGCATGAGGTAATTGTCGCAGGCTTTACGCTTGGCACATGACAACCTTTGAGGTCGGTGTTAACCGCTTTCGCGATCACCTGACCGCGCTGGGGCTCGGAGTTTCCGCGCTCCTCCTCAGAATCTGGCACCTGGGAAGCCCTAAAGGTTTTGTATTTGATGAGGTCTACTACGCTCAAAACGCCAACTCTCTACTTCACCACGGTGTGGAGTTAGACCCAAAAACGGCAGCGGCAGAATTTATCGTTCACCCTCCGGTAGGCAAATGGATGATCGCGCTCGGAATTAAATTATTCGGGTATCACGAATTTGGCTGGCGTATTGCCGCGGCTGTCGCCGGCTCCCTATCCATTGTGATGATTTTTTATATCGCAAAACGCCTTTTCAACAACTATTTCCTCTCACTTTCTGCGGGAATATTGATGAGCGCAGATGGATTACATCTCGTCATGTCGCGAACCGCGCTACTTGATATTTTCTTAATGTTTTTTACTTTGCTGGGATTCTTCTTTCTCCTGCGAAATCAACACTGGGCTGCCGGAATCTCACTGGGCTTGGCAGCGGCTACGAAGTGGAGTGGTCTTTACTATTTGATTGCATATCTCCTCTTCACCTTATACGTGGATTATCGACGGAATAAAGCGTTGGAACTTGAAACTCCAATCAAAGTATTGTTGCGAGAAAAACTCTGGAAGAGAATTTTGCAGTACATCCTTATCCCTATCCTCATATATTTCCTGAGTTGGATGGGTTGGTTGTTGAACACCTCTGGCTACGATCGCAATTGGGCCAACTCCCAACACCATGGATTCTTCAACTTTATTCCTGCACCGGTGCGCTCCCTCTGGCACTATCACTCAGAGATGTGGAATTTTCATACCACTTTGACAGCCTCGCATCCATACTCCGCAAATCCGTGGGGTTGGTTAATAATGGCCAGGCCCACCTCGTTCTATTACCAAGCCCCGCATGGATGTGGTGCGCCGGCATGTGCCCAAGAAGTTTTGGCACTGGGAACTCCACTGCTCTGGTGGTCAGCAGTTGCCGCGATTGCCGTGACCTTTGGCTATTGGATATCCAGACGCGAATGGCAGAGCGGCATACTTCTCCTGAGTTTGGCTGCGGGTTATCTTCCCTGGTTTAACTGGCAAAAACGCACCATCTTTAATTTCTACACCATCGCCTTTGAGCCATTTATTATTCTGATCGTTGTGTTTGCCCTATCCAAATTGCTGGAACCCGACAGGTTTGGTTTTGTTACAAAATTTAAGCGCTATGCAAGTTATGGATTCTTAGCGCTCGTTGTTCTTAACTTCTTGTATTTCTTGCCACT
>CAIMNT010000095.1 GCA_903842855.1 uncultured Actinomycetes bacterium | reverse complement strand
GGAATTGATTCAGGAAAAACTGAACTCTTTACTATAGGCGTTCTCTCTAATCTCATGACTAATCGCGCTACCGCGGCAGAGACTGGGTTGGCTCACTCCCCGTGGGGCGATAATGTGATCATTGAAGTTGAGGGCGGCAAGGGCAGCAAAGAAGATTTGATTACTCAGGTAAAGAGCGGACTTCTTGTAACAACGCTCTGGTATATCCGCCTGGTGGATCCATCTACTCAATTACTCACTGGCTTAACACGCGATGGCGTCTATGAAATCAAAGATGGTGAAGTAATCGGAGCAGTCAATAACTTCCGTTGGAATGACTCACCTTTGGAGATCTTAAAGAGAATTGCTGCTGCTGGTTCGACCGAAATCACTCAACCCCGTGAATGGGCCGGAGATGTCGAACGTGTCGCTGCTCCTGCGATGATTGTGGATGATTTCAATATGTCCACCATCAGCCAAGCAAATTAAGCGTTAATCACACAGCTTGCTTCGCTTAGTTCGGTCAAGTACTCCGCTTTGAACGAATGGAATCTGCACCTACGGCTAACAAGATAACTAAGCCTTGGATAATTCGCTGAAAAACTGGATCAATTCCATTTAAGTTAAATCCATTTACAAGGACTGCGATGAAGAAGACACCTGCTACTGAGCGCCAAATTGCACCTGAACCTCCAGCAATAGATGTTCCACCCACAACGATTGCAGCGATAACGGCAAAAATAATGCTGAAGTCATCAGATGCTTGAGCAGAAGTAGTGCGAATCGAGTTGAGAGCTCCCGCTAATCCCGCACCAAAACCACCTAATGTGAACGCAACAATTTGAAGTCGGGCCACGCGTACGCCGGAGAGTCGAGCAGCTTCAATATTCCCGCCGACAGCAAAGATGGAACGACCAAATCGAGTGCGCTCCAAAAGAATCCAAGAGGCGATTAATACAACTAGAGCCATCCAAGTAGCTGCGGTGATTCCGAGAATTCTTGTGGTCACAAAAGAGCGAGATTCCATATTAGAAAGGGTAATAATCGATCCATCGCTCAAAATATAGGCAAGCCCAAATAGCATAAAGGATGTTGCAAGAGTTGTTATGAAAGAGTTGATGTTGCCGTAGGCAATGATTAGGCCGTTCACAATTCCCGCCGCTACGCCAACCGCCGCACCAGTAAGAACCATCAATAAGACTGAACCTGTTGCATTTTCAACTTTAAGCGCCACTATTGGCGCAAGGATATAAACGGCACCGAGGCTTACGTCGAATCCACCTGAAATCATCACAATTGTCGCGAATCCTGCGATGATCAAAATAAATGCCTGTTGATCTAGAATGTTTCGTAGATTCATCACCGAGAAGAAATTGTCGGTAGAAGCGGTCAACCCAAGAAATACAATAGCCAGAGCCCACAACACCGCTAACTTGGTAAATGATTGGCGAAGTACATTCATGGTCTTATCTCCCTATTTTCTTCATGTTAAAAATCTGCAACGCTTCCGGAAAATGCTGCTTCAAGGACTGCACTCTCGGTTACAGCGCTTCCGGCGAGCTGCTTAACTATTGCACCATCGCGCATGACCAATACTCGGTGAGTTAGGCCTACTACTTCATCTAGTTCAGAAGAGACTACTAAAACTGCCATGCCTGATTCGGCTTGGGCGGAGAGCAAATCGTAGATCGCACGTTTGGAGCCAACATCTACGCCACGGGTGGGTTCATCGGCAATAAACAATCTTGGCTCTCCAGCAAGAGATCGGGCAAAGAGAGCTTTCTGTTGATTGCCTCCCGAAAGAGTAGAGATATGCACTTGGGTAGAGGCCGCTCTAACCCCGCATAGCGCAAAGAATTTATCCACTAAGCGACGCTCAGCTGATCTATTGATCCAGCCCAAGTTAGATAGCTTAGGC
>CAIMNT010000094.1 GCA_903842855.1 uncultured Actinomycetes bacterium | reverse complement strand
TAGCCATTTTTGCTTAAATTGAGCCTGAGTCCTTCAACGCTCTACCTCTTCTGGGCATTTCAAAGTACCCTTAACCAAAATCAGAAACCAGTTCGCCTACTTGCTTAATTGCTTGTCGGTGTCGATTAGTAGTCTGAATGAATTCGAATTCGTACAGGAGAGAGGAAACTGAGCATGGCGAAGACCAACCTTCAACAAGCCGGCTCTCTTTTCGGTTTCCTCAAAGATCTGTTGAGGCTGCGAAACAAGCCTGTCAAAACTCTCGCAACTTATTCAACTGCTAAGGGTCACTGGGTCCACCATTTAGATGAGACTCCGGCTACAAAGAATGGAATTGCATTCTGGGGATCCGTCGGTCTCAGGGCTCTGAATTCCCTTGCAGGTGATATCCAATCAACCATCACTCTCGGAATTACTACTTTTAAGGAAACTAAAGGATCAATCCTTAGGTTGCCAAAAATTACAACTCCGGAACCACCTCAGCCATCAGATGATTTAGGTCCCTGGATTACCGGAGACATCGATTTTATTTACGAAAAACCAAGCCTTCTTGATGAAGTGGAATACGAATCCGAAGATGGAACAGTCGTAACTTCAATGAAATTGAAGGATTTCCCAAACATTAAGAATGAGTTTGATAAATGGATGAGCACTTGGGAAGCATGGGCAGAAAAGTCTAAAGATGATTTGGATGTTCAAAGGATCTACTCTTCGCTATTCAATGCACGTGACCAAATCCGTGATCAATCACAGGACTGGGAATTTGTTGTTGGAATTGGGCGACTTCGACTAGGTATTGGTACCGATAAAGAAATCGACCGACATATCTTTGTCTCACCATGTGTGATTGATTTAGATTCAGCAACTGGAACACTGTTTGTACGTGTCGATGACGAGTCATCATTCAGAATCGAAGATGAATGGATTCAAGGATTTAAGAAACCGGACTTACCTGATCTTGAAATTGTTCGTGATTTGCTCAACCAGGTTACTGATTTGACTGATGATTCAATTAAGACTGAATTAATTAAGTTGGCTCATAAGTTCCGTGCAGATATCGTCACGGACATTGACCCTGCTGATTTCAAGAAAAGAGACAGCCTGGTACTGGCACCCTCGCTTATACTCAGAAAACGGGGCAAACAGGACTTAATTAAACTGTTGGAAAAATTGGAAATCGCTTTCAATGAAAGTGACACCCTTCCTCCTCCACTGCAGTCTTTGTTGGAACCAGGATTTGGTCAGCAAAGTTCTGCATCTGACTGGAGTGGTGATGGAGCAGTAGTCTCATACGACGATTCGGCGTATCTGCCTTTAAGTCTGAATAATCGTCAATTAAAGGCACTTGAAAGTGCTGATATGCGAAACGCCACGATAGTTCAGGGTCCACCAGGCACTGGAAAAACTCGCACTATTGCGGTGATGATTTCTCATTTCTTAGCCAAGGGACAACGAGTTCTTGTTGCGGCACAAACTCCTCAGGCACTACGTGAAGTTAGATCCCAACTTCCGGATGAAATCAAAGATCTTGCAGTCGCTAGCCTGGGAAGCACAAAGTCGGATAATGATGACTTGCAACGTGCGATTAATGCCCTTGTTGATGCACACGAAAATCGGTCAGAGTTGTCAGACGGATTTGAAAAGTTTGAAGCGGACATTAAAGAAAAAATTGAAGCACTCCACGCTGAAAGAGCAGAGACCATTAGATCAATCATTGATCTTAGAGGAGCCGAAACAGAGAATTTAGATGTTGAAGGTTTATCGGGCAGTAGGGCACATCTTGCCTGGGTTCACTTAGATCAGCGATCAGAGTACGCATGGCTTTCAGAAATTTCAGATGAAAGTGCAAGGTCGCCAATGTTTACAGCGATCGACGCTGACTACATAATCCAAGAATTGAGACGCATTTGGCAATCTCCACTTAAAGTCACTAGCAATACAAAACTCCCAGGAATTGAATCTCTATGGACCGAAGACCAAATAGTCCGTTCAGAGAGACTTAAATCTCTTCAAGGCAAGGCGACAAAGGATCTTGAATTAGTTCCTGCATTTGCTGAAGAGTTAGCGGGGTTAATCGAGCCTGCTCTGACTTTGCGAGAGTACATAGAGGGTAGTAAATCTGATTGGTGCAGTGAGGCGATCACTGCAGGGGTTTCCATGAATGATGAACCTCTGTTGATTCGCATAAAGAATGCAATTCGAACTCTCGAAACGCTTGAAGAAGCAATCCAGGGCATGGGTAAAGTAAGCGAAATTGAATGTGGGAAAACATCGCTTGATTGGCTTCCAATCTTAGATGGTGTGACAGAGCGAGTTGCTAAAAAAGGTGCACTTAAAACTTCAGTGACTGGTGCCGTTAAGAAGTCGCTCCTTGCTGGATCATTAATGAAAAATGCTGAGCCAATTCTTAATCAAGTAAAAATTCTCGGTAAGTCACCGAACGATGTAGAAGATATTGAACGTCTAAAGGGAATCGTTAAATTCGATCACTTGATCTCCACTTATCTAATTGATATGAATTTAAGTTCCAGTGTTGTTCCAACTTCAAGGTATGACCAGGTCATCTGGCTAAATGAGCAAAAGAAACTTCTTCAGAAGAGTATTGATTTTGCTGAGAAAGTTGATGAAGTAAAGAGTTATATGAAGAGGAAACTCCCAAGGACTTCTCCTCTCCTTCATGACAAAGTGGAGTTAGATGAAATTTATGATGGAGCATTAGCAATTAATGCTGTAGCGGATCTAAAGAATTATCAAAATGACTTGAATATTCATATCGCTCAAGTAAAAAATGCTGTTGCGGGTCTTAACCTGAACTACGTTGAAGATTATGTAAAGTCACTTGAAGAAAATGATTTGAGCGGGTTTGTTAAGGCTCGAAGTGTTCTTGAATCCCACATAGATCGATTGGGGCTGTCAACGTCTCTAATTGCCAAAATATCTGAATTAGTAGGAAGTGACTTCAAGTTTATAGAGTCGGTTACGAAGTGGGTCGATGATGAAATCGATGCCTCTCAAGAGCGAAGAATCCTTGAGCAAGTTCAAAAACTGGTGGATGCATTTAAGTGGAAACGTCTTGGCGAGGCATTGGGTGGAGTCTCAAGAGACGAGTATGGAGTTCTCTTCAGAAATGTTACTCGATGTGATGATTCAATTGAAAAACATGTCAGAGAATTAGCAAGACGTAGATCCTGGAAAAAAGCCTTAGATCGAATCGATGCAAAGACACTTTCACAAATGCAACGATATGCACTTGAATCGAGAAAATATGGTGCGGGAACCGGTATTACAGCCGCACGTAGAATGAAAGAAATTCGCAAACTACTTAATGATTGTGTGCCGGCTATTCCAGCGTGGATTATGCCAATTGATCAAGTAGCACAGAGATTCACTGCCGAATTAGAAATGTTTGATGTAATTATTGTAGACGAAGCCTCACAGGCTAGGTTGGATTCGATTTTCTTGTTGGCACTATCAAAAAGAGTTGTCATCGTTGGAGATCACAAACAGGTATCACCAGAAGGTGGAATGCTCGCTGATGCCGAAGTGCAACAGATAGTCAATCGACATTTAAGTGATGATTCTAGAAAAGCGAACTGGGGTAATACCGATCTAAGTTTGTTTGATGAGTGCAAGGCTGCTTTTGGAAACTTGGTGACATTGACCGAGCATCGTAGATGTGTCCCTGAAATTATTGGCTTTTCAAATCAGATTGCGTATATTCCGGAAAATATTCGATTAATACCCGTCAGACAAACCGGCAGTGAGGCACTTCCACCAATTAAAACTATTTTTGTGCCAAATGGTTATGTTCGAAAAACTTCTGGTCAGCCAGAGAATCCACCAGAAGCCGACGTAATTGCTAACGAAGTAGCCCGCATGATCAAAGATCCTGCCTACAGAGGGCAGACCATCGGAGTTATCACGCTCCAAGGAAACAAACAGCAGGACTTGATCCGAGAACGACTGATTAAACTC